>CAYUZM010000803.1:0-3524 GCA_964449665.1 uncultured Solibacteraceae bacterium | reverse complement strand
GTTACCGGCGCGCTCGCATGGAATCGTTCACTCTCATGGCAGCGCCCCAGGCCGCGGCGTCACCACGTTCGGCACTCCCGTGATCGGGTCGACACTCACAATGCGCTGCTGCCCTTTGGCGTTCACCAGCAACACGCCGATGCGCGGCACCGCCGCCCCCGGCATCAGCAGAATCAGCCGCCGCGGTTCGTCGCCGAGCGGGCTGGCCGGCAGAATGGCCGCCATCCGGACGCCCTCCGGCAGCGGGATTCGCTTCACCGGCACAGGTCCGGCAACACCAACATAAAGCGCGTTGTCCAGCCGGTCAAAGGTGAGTTCCACGGGTATCTGCTGGCGCTCGGCGCGCTGGAGGCACTGGTTCAGAACACTCGAAATGGTGTCGGTGGCCTGTCGCAGCCGGAGCGAATCGATACCAGAGGTGACGGCGGGAAAACTGATGGCGGCGAGCACCGCGATCAGGAAAACCACGACCATCATTTCCATCAACGTCATGCCGCGCTCGGCGCGGCGGATGGTCATGCCGCGCAGAGCGCAAAGGGCGGTCATGCCTCGCCCAGCGCAGCGGACGGTCACACCGCGCCCGGCGCGGCCAAGGGTCACAAGGCGCCCGGCGTGTCGCGCCCGCAGGCTCGCCTCCCTCCGCGCGCGCCTATTTCCAACTGACGACGTCGGCATTGATTCCTTCGCCGCCGGGTTGGCCGTCGGCGCCGAAACTCACCAGATCGGGCTCGTCGCCGTGCTCGCCCGGATAGCGGTAGGCGTAGTCGCGGCCCCACGGGTCCTTGGGAACCTCTTTCGGAAGGTACGGCCCCTGCCAGGACGGGACGTTGGGCGGCTGGTTGCGGAGTGCGGCCAGTCCCATCTCGGTGGAAGGGAACGTTCCGGTGTCGAGCTTGTAGGCGCCAAGTGCGGTCTGAAATCCGTTGATCTGCGTCTTGGCGGCCGTGACGCGGGCCTTGTCGGCCTGGCCGAGAAAGCGCGGCAAAACAAGGGCGCTGAACATCGCGATGATGGTGACCACCACGATCATCTCGATCAGCGTAAGGCCAAGTTGCGAGCGGCGGCGTCCAAGGCGGCCCCGGCCGCGGCGAAGTCGGGCGATGAGGTTCATTGATTTCTCCGGAGATGCCATTTTCCTAAATTGTCACCTCGTTCACTGAGGTGATGGCCAGCATCATGCTGAGGATAAGTGCGCCGACAATAATGCCCATCACCAGAATGACGACGGGTTCAAAGACGGCCGTGAAGCGTTTGATCGCGTTGCGGGTGTCGGTTTCGTAGATGTCGGCCATGCGGGAAAACATGGCGTCCAGGCGGCCAGTCTCCTCGCCGACGCTCAGCAAGTGGGCGGCCAGCGGCGGAAACACGCCCGTCTTTTCCAGCGGCTTCGAAATGCCCTCGCCGCGCTTCACGCCAAGCGAAACCAGCTCCAGCGCATTGGCGATCACCTTGTTGTTCAGGATGGCGCGGGCAATCGAAAGCGATTGGATCAGCGGAACCGAGTTGGCGATCAGCGTCGACATGGCGCGGGCGAAGCGCGCCGTTTCGGCCTTGCGCATGGCGTCGCCCAGCAGCGGGATGCGGAGGCGCAGGTGGTCCCACCACAGCCGCCCGGGGACCGTGCGGATATAGGCCTGCAGAATGCCGATGCCCACCACCACCGCGCCGATGAAGAAGATGCCGTAGTCCTGAACAAAGCGGCTGACGTCGAGCATGGCCTGCGTCGGCGCCGGGATGCGCATCTGTGACGCCTCGAACGCCTGCGCGAATCGCGGCACCACATAGTACATGAGCAGCAGAATGCTCGAGAGGCCGACCACGCCGAGCAGCGCCGGGTAAATCATGGCCCCGATGATGAAGTTCCGCAGGTCGTCGCGCGTGCGCTCAAACTCGGAGAGGCGCTCAAACACCGTGGCCAGCGAACCGGATGCCTCGCCCGCCCGCACCATGTTGACGTAGAGATCGCCAAAATACTTGGGGTGCGCCGCCAGAGCGTCGGCGAACGATTTGCCGCCCTTCAGCGTGCGCAAAACCTCCTGCACAATCGGGCGGAACTCTTTCTGCTCGGTCAGCTCGCTTGTGATGAACAGGGCGCGGTCGAGCGGTACCGTGGCCGTGAGCAGCGTCGAAATCTCCTGCGTGAAGAAGAGGACGCTGCGGCGTTTGCGGTTGCCGAAATCGGGCAGCTCAATCGACCACCCGGCCTTTTGCGCCTGCGCCCCGATATAAACCGGCGTCAGCCCCTGGCGGCGAAGCTCGTTGGCAACATATTTCTCCGTATCGCCCGCGATGGCCCCCGTCCGGAGCTTGCCGTCCGAGGTCATGGCGCGAAAATGAAAGGTCGTGGCGGGCATCGTGGGGTGACGCTACAAGAGATGACGCGTCAGACGGGCGAAAAGTCGAAACGTCCGATAGCGATTAGTCATCGTAACGGCTGAGATACAAATGGGAATCATGGTAAACCAGTCCCAGCCGCATCTTGACAATCCAATCTTCGCGGCCAAGAACCGAGCGATGGATATTGGAATCGGCGTGGAAGTGAACGCGAAAAGCGAACGTCCAGCCGAACACGCCAATTGTGACGTCATGTGCATACGCCGTGAACCTGCTATTCACGGTTCTTAATTCCAAACGGTCCCCGGCCTCCACAATAATCCCGAGCCTCTCCGCGTAGCCCCGCTCGAAGATCGACCAGTCGGCTCCCGTATCTAACTTGGCGTGGAGCGAAACCGCTTGCTTGCCATGGGCAAGTTCGACGGGAATCGTAATTCCGTGTGCCGAGGCCGGAAGCGGATACTTCACCTCAAACGCAAGCCAGTGCACGTTCTACCAACCGCCGAATGACGACTCGTTCGCAGGCTCCACGAAGAGTAGCGTGGGCGTCTCGGCGGTGCGAGTCCTCGCTTGTCTGTAGACGGCTTTCCCGTCGACGCCTGAACCGATCAGCTCCGAGCCCACCAGCGCGACCCACTGGCCCGCAAACCGGCTGCCGTTTTCGCGCAGCCAGTCCGACTCAAGCGACAAGCGCTTCGCGGCTTCATTTAACTCATGCTGCCGGGGTTGCTTTTGGTCGATCATGGCCTAAATCCTGGTCGGTCGTGTTCGATACAAGTCTGCCACGACGCGCGCGCCGGCTGCTCTACCTGCCCCCACCCCTCGCCCGCACAACATTTCTCACCCTTCCCTGGCGGACATTTCCTTTCCCCTCGCTATGTGTGTTGAGGATCGAAAGACCTCAACAAAATCAGTAGAAAGCGAGGAGAGATACCATGAACCGTTCCATCATCACAGCTGGGTTTCTTGCCTTGGCGGGATGCCTCTCCCTGGGAGCGCAGAGCATCCGGTTGCAGGCAACCATTCCCTTTGAATTTCGCGCCGGCGAGCAACTCCTGCCCGCTGGTGAATACATGATCACCCATTCGTCCGGCGTGCTGACCTTCCGGGGCCAGGCGGGCCCGAAAAAGGGAGCCATCCTTCTCGTGCACGGCACGCAAAATGGCTCCAACGGCGCGCGCAACAAGCTC
>CAYUZM010000802.1:0-3526 GCA_964449665.1 uncultured Solibacteraceae bacterium | reverse complement strand
CGCTGCTTGTGTTCGACGAGATTCAATGTGGAGTGGGACGTCTGGGGACGTGGTTCGCCTATCAGGGGCTGAATCCCGTTGTGATGCCCGACGTGTCGACGTCGGCAAAGCCGATCGGCTGCGGCATTCCGATTGGCTTCGTCATCTCGAATGAGCGTGCGGCGAAGACGCTTCCCGCGGGGATGCATGGCTCCACGTTCGGCGGCGGCCCCTTGGCGACCCGGGTGGCCCTCGAGTTCATGGATGTGTTGGAGGAATTGCTGCCGCAGATTCGCGAAAGGGGCGACTATTTCCGCCACAAGCTGGAATCTCTCAAGAGCCGCTACTCCTTCATCAAGGACGTACGCGTGCGCGGCCTGATGATCGGTGTCGAACTCGACCGGCCCGGCAAGGATCTGGTGACCGAATGCATGAAGGAAGGCCTGCTCATCAACTGTACGCACGATGTGGTCTTGCGTTTCCTGCCGCCGTTCATCATCTCGGAGAGCGAGATCGATAAGGCGTGCCGGATTCTGAGCCGCGTCTTCAAACGCTGGGGAAATTAGAGCAGTTCGTGGCGTCCGGCGGCTTCGAGCTGCTTGACGAGTTGTCCGACGCGCTGCGCCTGCGACCGGTGCACCACCAGCAGCGCGTCCGGCGTATCCACTACAACCAGGTCGTCCACGCCGACGAGCGCGACGAGCTTGCCCGGCGCTTCTACGTAGTTCCCGCGCGCGCCCTCGCTCATCATCGGACTGCGGCTGGCATTTCCGGCCGCATCACGTGAGAGCAGTTCATACACTGCATTCCAACTGCCGAGATCGTTCCAACCGAAATCGCCGGTGGCGAGGCCGACCACATTGCCGGCCTTCTCCATTACGCCGAAGTCGACGGAAATGTTCTCGCACAGAGGGTATGCCTCGGCCAGGCGCGAGGCGAAACCTCGCTCGCCAAAGCGGGGAAGGGCAGCGAGCAGCGCGGCGGTTTTCGGAAGGTGCTGGCGCATCGCGTTCAGGAAGGCGCCGGCACGCCAGAAGAAGATGCCGGCGTTCCAGAAGTAATTGCCGGCCTTCACGAACTTCTGCGCCGTCTTGAGGTCTGGCTTTTCCCGGAAGCGGCGGAGCGGCACAGGCTGCGCGTGGCCCGGGGCGATTCCTTTGGGAAATTCGAGATACCCATAGCCGGTTTCGGCCCAGCGGGGAGCGATTCCCAGAGTCACCAGCTTGCCCTCTCGCGCCGCCTTGAATGCGGGTTTCATCCATTGCCGGAAGCGCGCGGGGCGCCCGATGTGATGGTCCGCCGGAAATACGCCCAACACGGCGTCGGGATCGCGTTCGAACAAAACCTGCGCGGCAAGGCCCAGGCAGGGAGCGGTGTTGCGTTGTGCCGGCTCGGCGAGTATCTGTTCCTTTGGCACCTCGGGTAGCTGGCGGCGGATCTCTTTTTCGAGATGGCTGTTGGTGAGAACCCAAATATTCTCGACAGGGATCATTGGCTTGAGCCGGTCGGCTGTTTCTTGAATCAAAGACCGTTCGCCGAGGAAGCTCAGCAGCTGCTTCGGTGTCTGCGTACGGCTACGGGGCCAGAAGCGAGTGCCACGGCCTCCAGCAAGAATGAGGCCGTGGAGATGGGATATGGACATGATTAGCTGTTGGCCCGGCGGCGCACGAACTGCAACGTGCGCTCCCAGCGGGTCTTTGAAAAGAAGTTTACCGCGACGTTCCAGTAGTGGCTGAAATTGAGGTTCCGGTCGCTTAGGTCCGCTCCGTCGCCGTCGAAGGACCACCAGATGAGCACTGGCGTGCCGATGACGTTTTCCCGCGGCACCAGACCCCAGTAGCGGCAATCGGAGCTATTGTCGCGGTTGTCACCCATGACGAACAAGCTGCCCTCGGGAACCACCAATTCACCGTTTGCCACGTTTTCGTCGAGGTGTTTGAGCAACCGTTCCGGCAGCCGCGTGCCGGCGATTTGAAGCGCTTCGGCCGAGCCGCCCTTCGGTGGCCAGTAGTCGCGGTAGGAATCCATGTAGCGGCTCTTGTGCCTTTTGAACGGTTCGTCCACCGGGGTGCCATTGCGGAACAGCATTTTCGCTTCAATGCGGATGCGGTCGCCGGGCAATCCGATTACGCGCTTCACCAGCGGATCCCCGTTCGGCGTCACTGGATGCCGGAATACCACAACGTCTCCTCGATCGGGCTCCCGGTAAGGCAGAAGATGCTTGCTCCACGTGCCTGGCGGCGCATAGGTGATCTTGTCGACGATCACGTGATCGCCCACAAGCAGGCTGTCCTCCATTGATCCGCTGGGAATGACGAACGGCTGGGCGCAGAGTGTTGTGGCGTAGACGAAGATGAGGAATGTGCTGGCCCATTCGCCGATCGAAAACGCAATCGACGTCGCGGACTTTGGCGCGGCGGCAGGTTTGGACTTCACTTTCACGAGTCCCTCCCGTTACTGTGTCGGATAGCCGCGAATGAGCATCGCGGTGCGCTTCCAACGGGTTTTGGAGAAGAAGTTGGTGGCGATGTCGAGCAGGTGGTCGAGTCCGATGTTGGGACTGGCCAGGCGGTCGGTCGGAGCGTCGTAGGACCAGTAGATGATGAGCGGTTTGCCAATGATGTTTTCGCGCGGAACGAAGCCCCAGTAGCGTGAGTCGAGCGACGAGTCGCGATTGTCGCCCATCGCGAAATAGTGTCCGGGAGGAACGACTACCTCATTGTTGACCACGTTCTCTTCCAGCATCTTCTGCGCCGGGTCATACAAGCGGACGTTGGGCTCGCTGGGGAAATTGTCGCGATAGGAGTCAAAATATTCCGTCTTGTGATACTTGTATGGCTCCGTGATGGCTTTGCCGTTGAGGAAGACCTGCTTCTTTTCCACGCGCAGGTGGTCGCCGGGCACACCGATGATGCGCTTCACGAAGGTCTGTTTGATATCCACCGGGTAGCGGAACACAATGATATCGCCGCGCTTCACTTCTTCGTACGGCAGAACATACTTGCTGATAGGACCGGGCGGCGCGTAGGCCAGTTTGTCCACCAAAAGGTGGTCGCCGATGAGAAGAGTATCTTCCATGGAACCTGTCGGAATGACGAACGCCTGCACCAGCGTGGTGGTTCCGAACAGAAGCAACAGGATGGTGACCGTCCATTCGGCAATGGTGCCGCGGGGCGGCTCCTGTTTGCGGATCTTCGCGGAGAGGGCCGGCTCGACGACAGGGGGTTGAGAGGCTGACATGTGGGTTGATTCCAATGCGCGCCGGAGCGCCTGAACTATTATTCTACCGGATCGCCGGAGTGATCCTCGAATGCGTCCGAGTCGGCTTGCTCGATGCGGCGGCGGCGCATGGAAAACACCTCGAGAAGTGAGATGTAAATGTTGACCACGCCGAGGCCGCTGATGGCGCCACGAAAGTATGGGCTGATCCATGTGCGGCGCCCGCTGTCGGCGCATGTGGCGGTGGCCAGACTATCGCCGCCAAAACGGGCGAGACGGTTTGTGCAGCACGGCGAGCACCACGGGTCAGGTCATAAGGAGATTCCTC
>CAYUZM010000801.1:0-3529 GCA_964449665.1 uncultured Solibacteraceae bacterium | reverse complement strand
GCGAAATCCCTGGCGGTGCCAGCCGATGAGTGTTTCGGGCTTGACGATGACGAGGACTTCGCGCCAATCGAAAAGACGAGACAGCCAGACCAGCGCCAGTTTGGTCGAAGCGTCGGGACGGCAGGCTTTTGCCTCCCGCTCTTGGTAGAGCGCAAGTTGGCGGCGGAGTAAGAGAATCTCGGCAAGGAGGCGAACGCGAGGCAGGATAAGCAGGCGAAGAAAGCGAAGATTCTACACGGACCGGTAGCTGTCCGGCCTCATTCGTTAAAGGGTTGGGTCGATCACGCTCAAACCTTCCAGTGAGGCTGCTACGGCAAGGGCTTGGTCTGCGGTGACAAAGGTGTCCACCAATCCTTGACTCTGAAGATCGAGAGCGACCGCGAGTTGCAGCGCATGGAGAGTTCGCAGCCGGCGGGCAAAGGCGTGCCGCCCGATGAGGCGCTCAGCGCCGATGAAGTGATCTTCGGCTACGCTGTACACTTCGATTTCTCCGGCGGCAATGTCCAGCATCAATCGGCCTCGCTGCAGCCCGGCCGACGCCTGCTCCAAGACACCGGAGCGTACTTTCATTGCGAATGCGGACTGCGTCTCCAAAAAGCCGAGGCTGGAAATGAGAACTGTTCTGCCCGGCTCGGCGAACATGGAGGAGACAGCGGGAGTTCCAGCTTCGGCGTGGTAGTACTTCACCAGCGCACTGGTGTCGAGGAAATACCGAGCCAATCAGTATTCCCCGCGCTCTGCTGTGACATCCCCGGCAAGCGAACCGGGAATCGACGCCAATGCAGCACGCACCTCTTCAATGGTTGGAGCCGATGTCAGCTTGCCGGCTTCGGCGCGCGCTCTTTCAATAACAGCTACGTCCCGCTGGCTGCGTCCGGATGGATTGGCGATGATGATTTTCACCCGTTGCGACTCGGCCAGGGCGACAGGGGTCAGCGGGCGGAGCACTCCGTGTTCGTAGATTGCTTCTACTGTGTGGTTCATTGCTTGCTCCTGGGCCGGACGTTGTCCGCTGTAGATAAAAAAATTGTAGCTGCCGACATCCTCAGGAAACCACAAAGGCCAACCGGCGGCAACATGGCGGCCACATCTTCTTGAAACAAAAAGCCCTGAAAATACTTGATTTCCAGGGTTCAGCCAAATCTGCCTTCTCAGCAGAGGGTTGCAGGTTTGAGACCTGGCGCGCCTACCAGCGGATTCGGCTGCGGCACGGGCCAACCACAGGCAACGCCGGTGAGTGGCGCGCATGCTGGCGTCCGGGCAGCGGTTACCATGGCATTATTGCCTTTATGACATTGTCAGCCAACCTGCCGGGCGCCAGTTTGCCGAGTGTATCGGTGGTCATTCCCGCCTACAACAGCGAAACGTTCCTTGGCCGCTGCCTTGAATCCGTTCTGGGCTGCGATTATCCGGCGGAATTGCTGCAGATCATCTGCGTCGACAACGGTTCGCGCGACCGCACGGCGGAGATCGCCCGCAGGTTTGCCCCGGCCGTACAACTTGTACTGGAGAGTAAACGCGGTCCCGCGGCGGCGCGGAACGCGGGGTTGCGGGCAGCCCGGCAATCGATTGTCGCGTTTACCGATTCGGATTGTGTCGTGGATCGAGCATGGCTTCGCCGGATCGTCGAACCGATTCAGGCAAAGAGGGCGTCGGCCGTCGGGGGGCGAATTCTGGCGAGACCCGAGGCAGGCCCCGTTGAGCGATTCGGAGAACTGGTTCACGACCACGCCAAGGCTCTCGAGTACTTCCAGCCCCCCTATCTGATCACGATGAACGCCGCGATGCCGCGTGAGCTACTCCTTTCGCTGGGCGGGTTCGACGAACGCTGGATCCGGCTGGAGGATGTCGAACTTACGTACCGGATTCTCGGGTCGGGGCACTCGCTGGCCTACCAGCCCGACGCGGTGATTCATCATCACAACCGCGACACGCTGCCGCGCCTCGCGCGCGAGGGCTTCCTTCATGGGTACTATCGCGGCGAGTTTCTCCGCGCGCACCGGGAGTTTATTCGAACATACCGCGAGCGAAGCCCGATGGCACATCCGGCGCCGCCGGTGGAACCACCGGCCGCATCCTCACTCCGGCCGTGGCAGGTGCGCCTGTTCTGGAACATCTTCAACTGCGGCAAGAAGGCGGGCGAGGTCACCGGACGCTGGTTCCCGCCGAAAGTCGAGGACATGCCGGCGCATACGGTATGAAGATTCTGTTCTGGTGTGGAGACTACCTGCCGAGCCCGGGGGGAGCGCAGTCGCTGGTGCACGATCTTGCCGATGCGCTGCGCGGCCGGGAGCATCAAGCGACGGTGTTGGCCCGCAGCCTGCCGGGCTCGCCGGAGTTTGAGCGAACGCCTTCCCACGACATCGTACGTTTCGACTTTCCGGTTCGCTACGAGAGATTGCAGCTCACTCGTGTCCTTGTCGAGCGGACGGCGGCGGTATCCTGCCGCGTGCATTCGTTCCTGGCCGAGGGGCGGTTCGACGTGGTGTGCATCGGCCTGTTGGACATGAGCGCTCTCTATCTGCTGACGCTGCGTTCGATGTTTCCCTTCCGCCTCGTTCTCTACCTTCATGGAGGGGAGACGCGCAAACTCTCGCAGGCCCAGCCTACCTTCAAAGACCTGTTGAGCGTCGCGCTTGGCATGGCGGACGCGATCGTAGCCGTTTCGGACGATTTGGCGCGGGAGGCCACCGGCGTCCGCCCGGACTGTGCTTCGAAAATCCGGGTGATCCCCAATGGGATCGATCTGCGAACCGTCAAGACCGCGCAAGCGCGGCCGCATCCCCGCGAATATTTGTGCTTCGCGGGACGCCTTGTGGAAGAGAAAAGCGCCGCGACGCTGTTGAAGGCGTTCCGCGCGGCGCAAGAGCAAATAGGCGATGTCGATCTGATCGTCGCGGGCGGGGGGCCTCTGGAAACGGAACTGCGCGCACTCGCGCGGGACTGCCCGCGTCCGGAAGCGGTTCATTTCCTGGGAACCGTGGATCGCAACTGTGTTCACGCGCTGCTGAAGGGCGCGCTGTTCGTGGTACTGCCTTCCATCACCGAAGGATTTTCGATTGTGTCGATCGAAGCATTGGCCATGGGCACGCCGGTGATTGGATCGCGCATACCGGGAATCGCGTCCGTTGCCGGCGACGGGGTGAGCGGAGCGCTCTACACACCGGCAGACGAGGCGGAACTAGCCGGCCTGATCCGCCGGTACTGTCTGGATCGGCAGGCGCTTGCAAGCCTGGCCGCGGGCGCGCGGGCGACCGACTTGAGCCGCTTCGACATCGCCGCGCTCGCTGGCGAGCACCTTCGCGCCTACGGCGGACCAGACGCATGACGCCGCGGGCCACCGAGGGGCTTACGATTTTGATGCCCTGCAAGAACCAGAAGCGCGAGTTCTTCATGGACGCGGTTTCTTCGATCGTTCATCAGGACTCGCCGCATTGGGAGTTGCTGGTGTTGACCGACCCGTCCGTTCCGCCCGAGCTTGCCGAATGGACGGCATCGTTCGCCGACGCGCGCATTCGCCTGCTTGCGA
>CAYUZM010000800.1:0-3530 GCA_964449665.1 uncultured Solibacteraceae bacterium | reverse complement strand
GCGGGGTGGAGGGGGGTTGGGGGCGGCGAGGCAGGGCCCGCGCCCCGGGGCAGACACGCGCATGGAGATCGCGGGGGGCGATGCGAAGGTGGATGCGCTGGGCTTCGCGCATCACCGCGGGTAGGGCGGCCTGGATGCGAGGGCCACCCGCCCCCACGCGCCGCAACATTTCGCTCAAAATATCTCCATCCAGCATTCCCTGCACGGGAATGCCTTCCGTCGTGCAAACATGGCCCGTGACACGAAGAATAGCGGCTTCGAGCGCTTCCCTGTGGTGCGGACCGGCACGGCGAACGAGCGTGCCGTCAATATCGAACAGAACAACCGCGGCGGCCACTATACTTGGACGTTCCCTCGACTATTTACTATAGCGGATGATGAAAAAACGTTCTCCGGACGAGCGGGCGGGCGCGGCCGCGAAAGGCGGTGTAGGGCAGTGTATGCGGCCGGGCGGCGGAACGGAGCGGCGCGCGCGGCAGTGGCGTCCACCGCTGGCCGAGCGGCTCAAGAAGCGAATCCTGAAGCAGTACTTCGTGAGGCTGCACATGGGGTTGATTCTGTCGGCCACGATGGCGGCGGGACTGCTGGCGAGCAAGGGATTGCTCGAGGTGGGCGTCCATTCCGTTGTGGTGCGGTATCCGCTTGCCGTGCTGGCGGCGTATGTCTTGTTTCTGGGGATGACGCGGCTGTGGATTCGCTACACGGTGGTGAACCGGCCCACGAGTTCGATGCTGGATGAAGACGCGATCGAGGCGGTGCTCGATGTGGCGGGCGACGGAGTCGATGGCTCCTATGACGGGACGACTTCGCGCGTGTTGTTCGGCGGCGGCGATTCGGGCGGCGGGGGCGCCTCCGATACCTGGGGCGAGAGCGTGAAGGCCGTATCGCCTCGCACATCGGGTGGAGGGTCGTGGTTCGGGGGCGGGAGCCTGGACATCGACCTGGACGAGGGCATCTGGATCCTGCTGGCGCTGGCGGCCGTGATTCTGGCCATCTTTGGCGCGGGGGCATATTTGATCTGGGCGGCACCGGAAATTTTGCCGGAGATCGCCGTCGGAGCGTTACTGGCCTCTAGCCTGAAGCGTTCGGCGCAGCATGCGGAGTCGGGCGGATGGCTGCGGAGCGTCGTGGCGTGCACGGCGATTCCGTTTGGGATTGTGTTCCTGCTTGTGTGCTTGCTCGCCTACGCAATTCATCACACCTGCCCCGGGGCGCCAAAGCTGCTCGATGCGCTGAACTGTCCGGAGAGGGTGCAATAGGAGCGGCAATGGAACATATTTTTCCTTCCGGCGCGAAGTTAGTATTGATGCGGGGCGACATCACAAAAGTGGCGGCCGATGCCATCGCGAATGCGGCCAACTACAGCCTCGCCGGCGGGGGCGGCGTGGACGGGGCGATTCATCGCGCCGGCGGTCCGGAGATCATGCGGGAACTGGATGCGATTCGCGCGGCACAAGGCGGGTGCCCGGCAGGGAGTGCGGTGGCGACCACGGCGGGCCGGCTGCCCGCGAAGTACGTTTTCCATGCCGTGGGTCCGGTGTGGCATGGAGGCGAGCGCGGGGAGGCGGAGTTGCTCGCTTCGGCCTACCGTTCGTGCCTGCAACTTGCCGGGGAGAAGGGGGTAGCGACCCTCACATTCCCCTCCATTAGCACGGGCGCCTACGGCTACCCGCTGCGGGAAGCCGCACGCATCGCCGTGGAATGCGTGGCGCGCCATTTGAGCGAGGGCACGGGCACGTTGCGCGAGGTAACGTTCGTGCTGTTCGACGCGGGAACGCTGGGCGAGTTTGCGTCCGCATTAACAGCTTTCCGCGAGCGGCCCTTACAATAACCTTAGATGCAGGTACTGCAAGCCGGCTCGCACAAACTTCTCTACCTCGAGCTGGAAGAAGAAGTCATTCAGGAGATTCTCACGCAGTTGGGCCTGGAGGCCAGACTGTCCAACGACCAGCGCGTGTTGACCCTAGAGTTCCAAGCGCCCGGAAGACAGGCGCCGCTGCTGCTGTTCGACGCGGCCGACCCGGGAAACCTGGGCTGGTTTTCTCGATGCCAGTTTTACGTGGATGGCAAGACCGCCACGGTGCTGCAGACGCCGATCCGCATCGCTAACGTGCGCGATGGGCGCGGCAACCCGATTCAGAACGCCCTGCGGCTGCAGATTGCCAAGGAACTTCCGCCGAATTTCCGGCTGCCGGGAAAGAACCCCGTGAACGAGCAGAGCCTGTACGGCGTGCTATTCAACTTCCTCAACGCCCTGTTGAATTCCGGCGTGGCGGTGTGCGGCGGCGGTATCGTCAAGCCGCTGGCGGGCCGAGGCGATGCCGAGTCGCGTGGCTGAACCCGGCGCTCCGTCTCAGGTCCAATCACCTTAGAACTTTTGTTTCTTGAGAGATTCATCGATCTCTCCAGTACCAGCCGCGGCCCGTTCAGTACCAAAGATTCTTCCTTCATTCGCCCCCCACCCGTAAGCTCGACTTGTGTCCGGGAACTGTCCCCAGCACAGTCCGGACACATTAGGGCGCTCCCAACCCGCGCAAGGGGGCGCCCACCGGCGGCTCTCACATTCTGGAGGAGGATGAAGGGGCCGCCAATACTCATGGCTTGAGGATGCCCACGGCAGGGCGCTTGTCGCCGCCGCGGTTCGTTCTCTCTACGGGCGAAGGCCTCTCTGGAGGAGGAGGGGTCCTTCGCCCGCTTTTTTTGCCGGCCCGGGTCGCTATCGCGCCTGCTTGGTGAGATTCTCGAACAGGAAGAGGCCGCCTTTGCCCGCGGAGGCGAAATCAAGATCGCCATCGCCATCGAAGTCGGCGACGGGCATTTGCATGCCGCCGCCGGCCATGGAGCCATAGTCGATGATGTGGCGGGCCCAGAAAATGCCCTTGCCCTGCGCGCCGGGGACGGCTTCATACCAATAGATGCCCAGCGGATCGCGCGCGCCGGGATCGTGGTCGTGCGCCAGGAACCGCTTGCCGCTGAGGATGTCTTTGCGGCCATCGCCGTTCAGGTCCACGAACGTGGTGGCGTGGGCCTGCGACCATGTGTCGTCGAAGACCTGCTTTTTCCAGCCGCCGTCGGCGAGGCGTTCCAGCCAGAACAGGCCATAGTCGTGGGCGTGGGAACTGATGACGTCGGGGCGGCCGTCGCCGTTGACGTCGGCGACGTACATAAATCCGAGATGTTGCTTGCTGTCCCAGTCGGCGTGGTGCACCCAATTGGCCTCACCGGGCGTAGCGGGCGCTTCGAGCCAGCCCTTGGGGGTGAGGATGTCGATGCGGCCATCGCCGTTCACGTCGCCCGCGCCGATGCCATGCCCGTGGGATTGATCGGCTACCTTGTGGCGCACCCACTTGCCCTCGCGGAACTCGTACCAGGCGGTGATGGCGTTGCCGCCGTATTGGGGAAGAATTTCGCGAGCCTTGCCATCGCCATCGATGTCCACCAGGAACGCGAATTCCGTGTTCATGCCGCTATCGACGGTGCCTTCCTTCCATTCGCCTTTTCCCTTGCCCGGATTTTTCCACCAGGAGATT
>CAYUZM010000799.1:0-3534 GCA_964449665.1 uncultured Solibacteraceae bacterium | reverse complement strand
TCTCGGCAACTACCCCAAGGGACAATCGCGTACGGTCCAATTCGATACGCCCGGAACCGTGCTGCTTCACTGCCACCTGCACCCGAATATGACCGCCGCGATCGTGGTCGTTCCCAGCCGCTACTTCGTGCAGCCTGGCGCAACAGGCGCGTTCGAGCTTTCCGGCGTTCCTCCCGGCCGCTACACCGCCGTTGCCTGGCACAAAAGCGCGGGCTTTTTCCGCCGCAAAATCGAGCTTAAGGAAAACACGCCCACGATTCTCGACTTCGAGATTCCCCTCGCCGAGGCATCCGCGCGATGAAAGCGCCGCCCGCCCGGCTTGCCGTTCGCGTCTTCCTGATGGCCTTCCTGCCGGTCGGCGCGGCCGTCGTCGGCAGTTTCCTTGTTTTCCGCCCCACGCTGGAAGAGAGCCTTCGTTCCCACCTGCGGCAGAACCTGCTCGCGGCCGAGCAGACCTATGAGACCGTACGCGCCGGCGCCGAAGCGCAGCACGAACATCTCGTCGCCACCTTTGCCGAGAACGCCAGCCTGAAAGCCGGCTTCAGCCTTTGGCGCCAGATCGGACGCGAGGATGCCCGCAAGACCGTCGAAGATCAGTTGCTCGACCTCGCGCCGGGACTGCAATACGAGTTGATCGCCGCCTTCGACGGCGCCGGCCGCCCGGTTGCCGCCATCTTGCGCCGCCACGGCGCCATGCACGCCCTGCCTCTCCAGTCGATCCCCACCCTCCAGGGCAGGCTGGGAGAGATCGAAGGCGACCTCTTTCAAATCACCACGGTCCCGGTGAATCTGGGCAGCGAGTACATCGGCCGTCTTTCTGTGGGCCGCGCCTTTGACCTCTCGCAACTTCCAGGGCATGCCGTACTCCTGCACAACGGCCGCCTCCTGCGCAGCAGTTTGCCCGGCATACCGCCGGCCGAGTTGGAACCCTCCCTGCACCGGTGCGAGGCTACCCCCGGCGACTGTTCCGTGCAGATCCGCGGCGAGCAATATCTGGCCAGCCTCATGCGCCGCACCAACCTTGGCGCGGGCTACGCGCTCTGGAGCTTCCAATCGGTCGACGCCGCCGGCGCCAGCCTTCTACGCGCGCAGACGAACGCGCTGCTGGTGATGGTCCTGGCCACTCTGCTGGCAGCGCTGTTCACCGCGCTCCTCGCCTCGCGCTCCGTCGTTGCCCCCATCACGCGGCTGGTGGCCAAACTGCGCCAAAGCGAACACGCGGGCGTGCTTCGCGGCGACTTCGACGAGGAAGGTCCCGTCACCGAAGTGAACCAGCTCGGCGCGGCTTTCAACGCCGCCGCGCGTTCCATCTCCGGCGCACAGCGCCAACTCGACGAAGCCTATCTCGAGTTCACCAAGACCATGGCCCAGACGCTCGACGCCCGCGACCCCTACACCGCCGGCCACAGCACGCGCGTCAGCGACTATGCCGTCGCCATCGCCGGGGCGCTCAACCTTTCCCTCGCCGAAACCGAGGAACTTCGCGTCGCCGCCAATCTCCATGACATCGGCAAAATCGGCGTGCCCGACACCGTACTCCAGAAACCGGGCCACCTGACCGCCGACGAGATGGAGATCATCAAGCGCCACCCGCTCATCGGCAAGCGCATCCTCGAAGGCGTCGCCAAGTTCCGCGACTACCTCGCCGTCGTCGAACTGCATCATGAGAACTTCGACGGCACCGGCTATCCCTGGGGACTCAATGGCGAGGAGACGCCCCTCGGCGCGCGCATCGTCCACGTCGTCGATGCCTTCGACGCCATGACCACCAGCCGGCCCTATCGCGACGCCATGCCGCCCGAAAAGGCGCTCGGCATCCTGCGGCAGTTCTCCGGCACGCAGTTCGACCCCGCCATCGTCGAGGTTTTCCTACGGTTGGTGCAACACGACCCATCCGCCCTTCCCGATTCGGTCGGCGATCAACTACGGTCTCTCGGCCGCGCGGTGTCGGACGCCAACGCCGATCCGGCCTCATCCGCCACGCCCGCTCCCGAGATGTGGAGGCAGTAGACCATGCGGGCAATCGCGATTCTGGCCGCCTCTCTCACACCGTTCCTGCTCGCGCAAGAGGCGCGCTATGGCGTGGCCGTGCCCATGACCTTCTCCGCGCAGGCGCTCCATACCCACCGCGCGGCCCCCGCCGGAGCCGGTTCCCCGCTCGCCGGCGGCCTGCGCGCCATGTTTTATCCGTCCGTGAAGCTCGGCGAACACTGGTTCGGCTACGGAGCGATTCAAGTCAACCGCACGCCCTACTTCTTCGAAGAGGCCGGCTCCGCCGCGCGCGAGACCGAGCTCAGCGTGGTCCAGGCCTACATCGGCTATAGCCGCGTGGCCAAAGATCGCGCCATCACCGTCAAGGCGGGCCAATTGACGTCGGCCTTCGGAGCATTCCCGCTGCGCTATGACGACATGCGTAACGCGCTCATCGATGTCCCCCTCGGCTACGGCGAATACTACGTGCCCGTATCTCTCTACGGCATTCCAGGCGCCGAAGTCGATCTCGTCTATAAACAAATCGACGCCCGGCTCCAATACACCAACAGCTCCCCCAACAATCCGCGCAAACTCTGGCAAAGCGACCAGTACGGCACCTGGACCACCGGCGCCGGCATCGCCATCCGCCAGGGGCTGCGCGTCGGCGCCTCGATGTACCGCGGGCCCTACCTCGACCGCCAGCACCGCTTCTTCCGCGCCAACGAGGCCCCACCCAAAACCCTACCCGCCCTCGGCTACGGCATCGACGTGCAGGCCGCCAGGGGGCGTTGGACCGTCTCCGGCGAAGCGCAGCGCTTTCAAATGGCCTACCGCGCCGCGCCCTACTTCTTCACGTCCATTGCCTACGCCGAAGCCAAATACACCCTCTCGCCCCGCTGGTACGTCGCCGGCCGCGGCGGCTCCCGCTGGCGCACCGGCAACCTCGGCCGCGACGACCGCTGGGAGGCCGTCGCCGGCTTCCGCCCCGCCGCGCGCCACCTCATCAAGTTCGGCTACGAAGCCGTCCGTTCGAAGTCTTCACCCGGCACGCGCGACAACATCGCCGCCATCCAATACGTCGTCCAGATTCAGCCGCCCTCGTGGGCCATCCGCTAGCCGCGCCCCGCTTGCCCCCCCGGCCGCCTCCCCCGCCTCCGCGGGCAACGCCCCCCGTCGGCGTAAAATGGTTTGCTGAACCCCCGCACCCAAGCTTTACAATATCCATTGCGTCGACGGACGCAGTGCGCGTGCGCGGAAAGTGGGCAGGAGAAATCATGCAAAACGCTAGTTGCGATATCGGCCTCATCGGCTTGGCCGTCATGGGCCAAAACCTGGTCCTCAACATGAACGACCACGGCTACAAAGTGGCGGTGTTCAACCGCACCGTTTCCAAGGTGGACGAATTCGTCAATAACGAAGCCAAGGGAACAAACGTCGTCGGCGCGCATTCCATTCCCGAACTCATCCAACTTTTGAAGCGCCCGCGCCGCGTCATGCTCATGGTCAAGGCCGGCAGCGTCGTCGACGACAACATCGAACAGCTTCTGCCTCAACCCGAAA
>CAYUZM010000798.1:0-3542 GCA_964449665.1 uncultured Solibacteraceae bacterium | reverse complement strand
CGTTCTCCCTATTCTGAGCGAGAACGCCGTTTACACAAAATTCAGATCACCCTCGGAAAAGAGCGCGACACTTTCGTCAATCGTCCTCGAGTTGGAGCCGCCTCATCAGGCAACCTATGCGAAACTCCTTGAATACGCTCCGAGTGGACGACTGCGACGTGAGTTCCAGCAAATTGCACGTATTCGAAGCGACCTGACTTTTCACTACAACAGAACTGGAAAGGTAATCCAACGAGCTCTTTTGAGTCGAGCAGAGCGCCCGGGTTCCCGGTTTTCGCTAATGACGCGTGCCGACCACGCACACTACTGGCATTTCAAGGCCGCCGATGACCTGATTGATACCGCGATCATTCGTGATATATGGAACATTCCTAAAGACGCCGATTTACGTGCGGAAGCAGATACTCGGTCCGATCAGATCTTTCAATTAGCCGTAGGGTTTGCAGATTTTGCCGCCGCGCTTGTATGGAAATTCATTACCAACTGGCAGCCAGGAAATTCCACTTTACCTTCTGCTAAAATGTAAAGCGATGGCGGAAGCAACCATTTCCTCGAAAAACCAGATCGTTGTGCCCAAGGAGGCGCGAGAGGCGCTTGGGGTTAAGGCGGGGGACCGGGTGATGGTGGTCACGCGTGGTTCGACGGTGATCCTGATGCCGAAGCCGGCGTCGCACGCGGAGGCGATGCGGGGGCTGGGGCGCGGGATGTACGGCAAGGATTATGCGCGCAAAGAGCGGGAGAGTTGGAGGAAGTGACGGCGCTGGCGTCGTTTCTGCAGCGGCACCGCCGTGTGGCGTTGGATACGAGCGTGTTTATCTACCAGCTCGAAAACGATCTCCGCTATGTGGAGACGACGACGCGGGTCTTTGACTGGATCGGCCGCGAGGGGAACTCGGGCGTCGCATCGACGATCACGATGACGGAGTTGCTGGTGCGGCCGTATCAGTTGGGCGATGAGGACCGGGTGAATCAGTTGTTCGCGCTGGCGACGACGATACCGAACTTGCGCTGGGTGGCGCCGGATTTGCTGGTTGCCGATGGCGCGGCGCGGTTGCGGGCGCGGCACAAGTTGCGAACGCCGGACGCGTTGATTGTGGCGACGGCGCTGGCGGCGGGGGCGACGGGGTTGGTGACCAACGATGAGTCGCTGCTGCGCATCACGGAACTCGACGTGGCCGTGCTGGGCGCGTAGGCGTGCTTGAGGGCTCGGCTACACTGTCGGCTACACTGATGGACATGCCACAAAAAGTGATCATTACGGGCGCGTCGGGCGGGCTGGGAACAGTCGTGGTGATGGCGTTCGCGGAAGCCGGTTGGGAGGTGGCGGGGTTGGATCGCAGCTCGGGGGCGGATTTGAGCACGCCGGAGAGCGCGAAGGCGGCGGTGGAGCGGGCGGTGGCGAAGCTGGGCGGGTTGGATGCGGTGATCCACCTGGTGGGCGGATTTGCGCTGGGGACGATGGCCGAGACCGAAGACGCGGTGTGGCGGAAGATGTGGGCGATGAACTTTGAGTCGGCGCTGTATGTGATGCGGGCGTCAATGGCGCCGCTGGCGGCCAATGGCGGGGGGGCGATTGTGGTGATCGGCTCAAAGGCCGGGCAGGAGCCGAGCGAGGGGCTGACACCCTATGCGGTGTCAAAAGCCGCACTGCACGCGCTGGTGAAGTGCGCGGCGGCGGAGTTGGCGGGGACGGGCATTACGGTGAATGCGGTGTTGCCGTCGACGATCGACACGGCGGCGAACCGCGCGGCGATGCCCGATGCCGATCCGGCGCGGTGGGTGAAACCGGCGAATATCGCCTCTCTTTTGTTATGGATGGCCTCTGCGGCGGGGCGCGACATGACGGGCGCGCTGGTACCGCTGACGGGCGAATCCTAAAATTTTCAGAAAATCTTCAAGACAATTGAGCCTCGGACGGCGCGGCTTGCGCGTGGTTAGGATTAGTTGTATGGAAAGACCCACGATGTTGACGCAGGCGGAACTGGAAGAGGCAGTGCGGCAATTGCCCGGCTGGACGTATTTGGCCGGGAAACTGCACAGGGAGTACGAGTTCGCCGATTTTGTGCACGCCTTCGGCTTTATGGCGACGGCGTCGATGGCGATTGAGGCGATGAACCATCATCCGGAGTGGTCGAACGTGTACGGCCGGGTGACGGTGGATTTGTCGACGCACGACGCCGGGGGCATCACGGAGCTTGACGTGGAGCTGGCGAGCAAGTTGGAAAAGATAGCGAGGAAACTTCTCGGATGAAGCTTGGGGCATGGGTGTGTGGGGTGGCGTGCGCGCCGTTGTTTTCGATGGCGATTGCGCAGGAGCGATTCCCGGGGTCGGTGGATTTGGACCGGGTGATCGAGCAGGCGGTGGCGGCCAAGCAGATTCCCGGGGCGGTGTGCCTGGCCGGGAAACCGGGGCGCATATTGCATCGCAAGGCGTATGGCTCGCGGGCGCTCACGCCGCGCCTGGAGCCGATGACGCTGGACACGGTGTTCGACGCGGCGTCGCTGACGAAGGTGGTGGCAACGACCTCTTCGGTAATGCGGCTATTCGAGCAGGGCAAGCTGCGGTTGAACGATCCGGTGACGGCGTATTTGCCGGGGTTCCAGGGGGGCAAGAGCGAGATCACGGTGCGGCAGCTTTTGACGCACTATTCAGGCTTGCGGCCGGATCTGGATTTGGAGCCGGAGTGGTCCGGGTATGAGACAGGGATTGCGAAGGCGTTGGTGGACAAGCCGGTGGCCGCGCCGGGGGAACGGTTCATTTACTCCGATATCAACTTTGAACTTTTAGGCGAGATCGTGCGGGTGTTGTCGGGCAAGACGCTGGCGCAGTTTGCACACGACGAGGTGTTTCAGCCGCTGGGAATGACCGACACGCGGTTTCAGCCGCCGGCGGATTGGAGCGCGCGCATCGCCCCGACCGAGGTGTTGAAGGGGCAGACGCTTCCGATTCGCGGCGTGGTGCACGATCCGACGGCGCGTTTCATGGGCGGCATCGCCGGGCACGCGGGCGTGTTCACGACGGCGGGCGACCTCTCCAAGTTCGCGCAGATGATGCTGAACCTGGGCGTGGGCGTGGACGGCAGGCGGGTGTTTCAGGCGGCGACGATCGCCAAATTCACCGAGGCGAATTCCCCGCCCGACCGCAATCAGATTCGAGGGCTCGGCTGGGATATCGATACGCGGTTCAGCTCCAATCGCGGCGAGTTGTTTCCGGTTGGTTCGTTTGGCCATACGGGGTTCACGGGCACGTCGTTGTGGATGGACCCGAAGTCGAAGACGTACGTGATTCTGCTGACCAACTCAGTGCATCCGCGCGTGGGGGTGAGCATTACGGGCTTGCGCGGACGCGTGGCGACAATCGTGGCGGCGCACGTGGGCATTACGGGGCAAGGCGTGTTGCTGTCGGGCTACAACGAGCTGACCACGGGCACAAGGCGCAAAGTGGACCGCAACGGCTATGTGAAGACCGGGCTGGACGTGTTGGTGGAACAGCAGTTCGCAATCATGGCGGGGCGCAACGTCGGGCTGGTCAGCATTCATAC
>CAYUZM010000797.1:0-3548 GCA_964449665.1 uncultured Solibacteraceae bacterium | reverse complement strand
AACTCCGGAACCTACAGGGAGCGGAATCCCCCAAGGCGGTACAGACCCTCAGACGCCGCCGGCAACAACAACCCGCCCGGCCCCTGCGCGATGGAATGGATGACGATGGTGGCGTTGGGATGCACGCGTAGCCGGTGGGGTGCGGCGGAGAGGAGGGTGGCCGGCAACGCCAGTAGCAACCAGCCGCGAAATGTGATTTTTCTTACACCCATGCCGCCATTCCCATAGCGTCTACTATGCTATGCGAATGATCCCGGCGAACTCGCGAACTTTTTTGCCCTTTCCACCGAATATATTCGCAGAAACGGCGGGAGAATTCGCATATCCCCACAAGGACGTAATCTAAATGAAATTGGTACGCTTCTCCGGATTGATTGGTATTTTGCTCGCCACAAACGCCGCACACGCTGCAGGACCAGGAGATGACTTCTTCACCTTTATCGGTCTCAGCCAAAGCATCAGCCTTACGATTGTGAACCCTTACAGTTCCGCAACAATCACGATTAACGGCATCTTCAATGTTAACCAGGGGACCTACGATGGCCTGGGTGGCATCGACACGATCGTCTCGAGTAATCTCAGCGACTTCATCCTCATTGACGATAGCGGCATTCAGAAAGTCGCGAATATCGAATACTTCCAGGGTGGGGACGGCGATGATGTCATCCATTTTGCGAGCTTGAACTTCCCTCTCTCGGATCTGATCGTCTTTGCTGGCGAGGGCCATGACATCATCTGGTCAAACTCCGGAAACGACCTGATTTCGGGGGCAGGTGGAAACGACATAATCGACGGTGGCCCCGGTAACGACATCATAAATGGAGAAGATGGTGACGACTGGATCAGAGGGGGGGTGGGAATCGACATCGCAGGTTACTCCTACCCGCTAAACGAATACTCGATAGTTCGCATTTCCGCGTCCGGCCTTCGCGTATCGCACCCCATAGAAGGAATCGACATCCTTGAGGGAACCGAGTTCATAGGATACAACTGCGGTTTCAATGGATGTTCAGAAACTCTCGATACATCTGCCGTCCCAAATGCTGTGCCGGAACCCTCCACGTTCTTGATGATGGGTACCGCAATTGGCGTGTTCTGGTCAAAACGCCGGCGGCGCAACAGATTCTTGAGTTCCAGCGCTTCGAGCTAGCCGCAGACAACGTCGCCGCCACTTTCAAACTTCGGACCACACAACCTATCGAGATTAATTCACATTAGAGGGACAAAACGTGCGAAGCAACGACACTCTTTTGGACGCGAAGCACCATATCGCGTACTCATTCCTTCTGCTAGCACCTTTACTTACTCCATGTACAATTGCCGCGACACTGACTACATAATATCGATCCGGCGCGTTAGGTCCTCGAAGAGCGGCGAGAGGCGTGCGGATGCGAGGCGCGCGAAGAAACCAGGACGCAGGCGTACTTATAGGCAGGTCGAGGACTGGGCACATCGCGCAGGGCCAAGGCACAGGCGGCGCAGGCTCCTTTGCGCGATGCCCAACGAAAGTGGGCAACCAAGCAGACGCACAGCTATCGCCGCCCGTCACCCCATCCAAGCCCGCGCCGGATCGTCCGTCGCCACCATTCGCTCCTCCAGCGCCCCGCGCATCTCGGCGATCACCTGCTTGTGCAGCTTCGTCGGATTCACCGCCAGGTTCTTCGTCTCGCCGGGATCCTTGTCCGGCTCGAACAGCGCGTCCTTCTTCGAAGCCCACAAGATGTACTTGTAGAACCGCGTCCGAATCACCCGGTACGGCTCCACCGCCACGCGCACCGCCAACCCCTCCGGCCGCGGGTCGTTCCACGTCGAAAAGCCGTGCTCGTGCGCCGAACTCCCCAGGCTCCCCGTGGTCAACTCCTCGCGTAGCGTCTTGCCGGCCAACTTGTATGCCGGCTTCACGCTCGCATAGTCGAGCCACGTCGCCGGCACGTCAATCGAAGACACCGGCGTGTCCATCTTCCCCTTCGCCTTCACCGGACCGCCCGCCACAATATACGGCACCCGCACGCTCTCCTCCCACGGATGCACTTTCCCGTTCAGCCCCTTCGTACCGCACAAGAACCCGTTGTCGCCGATGAAAAACACCAGCGTGTTCTCCCACTGCCCGCTCTTTTCAATCGCCGCAATCACCCGCCCCACGCCCGCGTCCAGGTGCGAAATCACCGCATAGTAAGTCGCCCAATCGAAAGCCTTCGCGCCCTTGGGATGCGCGGGCGGCGGCAACGCTTTACCCGCGTACTGCGACTTGTACGGTTCCACCGCCGTCCACGGCGTATGCGGCGCGTTGTAAGTCAACCAAAGAAAATACGGCTTGTCCTTCGACGCTTTCTCCACTACGCCCACCGCCGCGTCGGTCAGCAAATCCGTAATGTGTCCCTTCGTCTCCTCGTCGCTGCCATCCAGGCCCTTGCGCAGCATCGGGTCCACATACTTGCTCCCGCCCCCGCGCAGCCACAGCGGCGCATTCGCAAACCCGCACTCCTTCGGCATGTTCGTGATGTGCCACTTGCCCACCAGGCTCGTGTCATACCCCGCGCGCCGCAACTGCTCGATCACCGTCGGCCCCAGCCCCGGCTTGAACGCCGTGTAGCCATTCGACTGCAACCCGCTCTGGTAGGTCTCCAACCCCGACAGCATGATCCCCCGCGACGGGCAGCACTGCGGCGTGCTGATCATCGCGTGCGTAAAGTTCGCCCCGCGCGCGGCCAGCTTGTCCAGGTTCGGCGTCTGGATGTGTGGATTCCCCGCCGCCCCCAGGCATTGATAGTGATGATCGTCGGAAAAGATAAAGACGATGTTCGGCTTGACCGTCTGGCCCTGGGCGCTTGCGGCTCCCGCCGCCGCAGCGGCCAATCCGGCGAGTTCGCGTCGAGTGTACATAACCTCGCCATCTTCCCCCCATGGGTAACTCCGTTGCAAGGGGCGTCGTCTCATTGATACAGTCTCCCCTTTATGCAACGCCGCGACTTTCTCCTCCAATCCGCAGCCGCCGCTGCCTTCCTTCCCGGACCGCGCGCCTCGGCCGCCACGCCGCGCGAGCGCGAATGGAACTGGTACGCAGGCGACGCCCATGCCACACGCCACTCGCCGGTCGAGCAAATCACGCCCTCGAACGTCAAGAATCTGAAGGTCGCCTGGGTGCACAAAACCGGCGACGCCAACCTCCGCCCGGCCACCGCCAGCGAATGCACGCCCATCGTCGTCGACGGCGTCATGTACATCACCACGCCGCGCGTAAAAGTACACGCCGTGAACGCCGCCACCGGCGAGCTCATCTGGGCCTTCGATCCCGCCCAGGGCCGCCCCGCGCGCCGCTCGCCCGGCAACAGTCGCGGCGTCTGCTATTGGGAGGAAGGCGACGACAAGCGCATCTTCTCCTGCTACCAGGACACCCTCGTCTGCCTCAACGCCAAAACCGGCAAACTCATCGAATCCTTCGCCAACAAAGGCGTGCTCGATTTCAAGGAAGAACTCGACCACGACATGCGCAACCTGTCCTTCAAACACACCACCCCCGTGGTCGTCTACAAGGACGTCATCATCGC
>CAYUZM010000796.1:0-3549 GCA_964449665.1 uncultured Solibacteraceae bacterium | reverse complement strand
ATGGCGGACGCCAAGCGCGTGATGATGACGCTGGTGAATATGCATTCGCCGGACTTGCGGATTCTGGCCACGCACCGGTTGGTGCATTCGCTTGAGGGATTCGATGCCGGGCGGCTTCTCGAAGACCTGGGAGTGTTGGGAACCCTGCGCCAGGCAAGCGGCGATGGGGCACTGAAGTCTGCCGTTCAAATCGCACTGCCCGGCAAGATGATTCTGGGTGTCGCGCTTCCTGGCGGCGGCTACACGCTGGAAGTGGAGCGCGCGCCGGGCCTGCTCGACGTCACGTTTCTGCACGAACGCATTTTGGGCGGGGCGCTTCGTATCAGTGAAGAGGACGTGCGCTCGCAGAAGTATTTGCACTATGTTCGCGGTCTCGATCCGGCTCTGGAACAGCTGCGCGCGCGCCAATGCCAGGCGGCGTTTCTGTTGCAGCCGACGACGGTGGAGCAGGTGGCCGAGGTGAGTTTCTCGGGTGGCGTGATGCCGCAAAAGTCGACCGACTTCTTTCCCAAGCTTCTCAGCGGCGTGGCGATGTACAAGCTGGAGCAGTAGCGGCGCTTACAGCCAGAAGAATGCCGGATGTTCGTGTCCCGTGGCGCGCGTGAGCACACGGTCGTAGAGTTTCGCTCCGGAATCGCCATTGGTGAACACGAACAGGGCGTCGCCGGTTGCCGGTTCCGCGAGCACGAAGTTCTTATAACCGCCGTTGTCGCCCCACTGCCACAAGTAAGTGTGTCCGGAGGCGTTTTCGATGCCCCAACCGAGTCCCCAGGAGAGCGCGCCGTTCATTTTTACTTGCGGTGCATCGAGTCCCGGGGTCTTCATCGCCATGGCCAGGAAGCGCGCGTAGTCGGCGGCGTTGGTCACCAGGCTCGATGCGCCGTTCGGCTGCATCCAATCCGGCAGGATGGGGTTTCCAGACTCGCGGGTGAACGCGGAATAGTCGGCGTACCGCAACTGCTCGACCTTCTTGCCCAACCGCTCCGCGTAGGCTCGCAAGCCGCGGGAGGTCTTGTCCCAACCCGGCCGCGGCTCACCGCGGCGATTGTAAGGGAGCGCAAAGCGATCGAGCTTAGCTGGATCCCATACGACGGTGGATGACGCCATGCCGGCCGGCTTCATGACAAGGTCTTCCAGCACCTGTCCGAAGCCGAGTCCGGTGATCTGCTCCAGAATCCGCTGTACATAGAAATAGCCCTCGCCCGAATATTGGAATTTCGTGCCTGGAGTAAAGGCCGGCTCGAGATCGGGCGCGGGCTTGCCGCGGTCGGTGAACCGCCAATTGGGGAAGCCCGAGGAGTGGCTGAGCACGTGGCGGACGGTGACGGCGCGCGCAGCGGCGTTAGGCAGATCGTCGACATAGTCCACGAGCGGTTTGTTGAAGTCCAACTTGCCTTGTGCGTGGAGCACGTGCGCGGCGTGCGCGGTAAGTTGCTTGGTGAGGCTGGCGGCCTGGAAGAGCGTGGTTTCGCCGACGGCGCGCGAGGTTCCGGCTTCGCACACGCCGAGCGGCGCAATCCACGCTGTCTTGTGGGCCCGCACGGCGCCCACAACCATTCCCGGCACCGATGCGGCCTTCATGAGCCCGGACAATTCACTCAGGTAGGCCTTGGGCGGCCCGGGTTTCCAACCGGACACGATCATGGGCGCGGCGAGCGCTTGCGAGAAAAACCTGCGGCGATTCATGGACAAAAGACGCGCGCGCGCACCGCGAGGTTAGCTGAGCATGGAGGCGCCCCTTCTGTCGCGGAATCGCAGATTCTGAGGAAACGTTCGCATTGTGGCGCGAACGGGAGGGATGGGGGCGGGCCGCGGCAAAATTTGCCCTAATGAATTCCGCCCACTTAAGGCCCCGATTTCGTTGGAAATAAATTTTTAGAACGATGCTACAATTCTGGTGAGCCACCGACTGGGTGGCAGGAACTGCTACCTTTGCCCGCCTGAGTGTCCGGCCGAGATTAGCTTACTTTGGAAACGTAGCGCTGCCGCGGAAGCAGCGGTAAGGATAGAGATCAGATGACCAATATTTTCGTAGGAAACCTCTCCTACGCCACCACGCAAGAAGAATTGCAGGATGTATTCGGCGGGTACGGTGTTGTGGAACGCGTGAGCATTGTCCGGGACCGGGATTCGGGTCAGCCGCGTGGGTTTGCGTTTGTCGAGATGACGAATGCGGACGAAGCGTCGCGAGCGATCGAGGAACTCAATGGCCGTGAACTGAACGGCCGCACCATGAACGTGAACGAGGCGCGGCCTCGGGAAGCGCGTGGTCCGGGCGGTGGCGGCGGCCGTGGCGGCTTCGGTGGCAACCGGGGCGGCGGCGGTGGCCGTGGTGGATTCGGTGGCGGCGGTGGCAACCGCAGCGGTGGCGGCGGCGGCCGTCGCGAACCGCGCTGGTAGTCTTCCAGACGCTTCTCCATTGCAATAGCAACACGCCCCGGGCAACCAGCGCCGGCCTTTCGCGCACTGGTTCGCTCGGGGTGTGTTTTTAATATGAACCTACTCTCTTTTGCCCACGAGGCGTTGGACGCCGCCGTTGCGACGCGGGGCGTCACCTATGCCGACGCGCGCGTGGTTGAACTGCATTCCCGCTCGCTCTCCACGCGAAATGGCCGTGTGGGCAGCGCTTCCTCGGGCGAGAGCCTGGGTTGCGGTATACGCGTAGTCGCCCATGGCGCGTGGGGATTCGCCTCAACAGCCGACCTTTCGCGCGAGGGGCTCGCGCGCGCCGCCCGCCTGGCGGCCGAAATTGCCCATGCCTCCGCGCTGGCGATGCGGCGGCCCGTGCTGCTTGCGCGCGAGCCGGCGCACAAGGCCGTCTGGAAATCGGAGTGGGCGAAGGATCCCCTTGCCATGCCGGTGGGCGAGCAACTGGCCTACCTGCTCCGCGTGGATGAGGAGCTTCGCCGCGTGCGGGGCGTGACGCTGGCGGGCGCGCAGATGGAATGCTGGCGCGAGCACAAGGTGTTCGTCTCGAGCGAAGGCGCGGAGATCGATCAAACGCGCACGGTGATGGGCGCGGGGTGCGAGGCCTATTCGTTTCGCGGCGGCGACATTCAGAAGCGCAGCTACCCGAACTCGTTTGGCGGCCAGTATCAGTTGGGCGGCTGGGAACTGGTGGAGCGGTTGGATCTGCTGGGGCATGCCGCGCGCGTGGCCGAAGAGGCGGTGGCGCTCCACGATGCCGCGCAATGCCCGGAACTGACCGGCACGCTCATTCTCGATGCGCAGAATCAAGCCAACGCCGTCTGGGTGTTCCAAATCGGGACGACCTTCACCAGCGCGGCCAGCGCTGCCGTCACCTTTGCCAACCAGGCCGCCAACAGCGTGGCCACCAGCGGTCTCTTCTGGCAAGTTGGCTCCACTACCACCGTCGGCGCGAACACGGTGCTCGAAGGCAATTTCCTTGGCGGTACGACCTTCAACTTCGCCTCGGGCGCGACCCTCAATCACGGCCGCGCCCTGACGGGCTCTGGCACCATCACCCTCGCTACGGGCGGCAACAGTTTCAATTTCATCGGCGACAATTCCGGCTACAGCGGCGGTCTG
>CAYUZM010000795.1:0-3557 GCA_964449665.1 uncultured Solibacteraceae bacterium | reverse complement strand
CCACCCCCTAGTTCAATTGCGCGGGTATGCGAATTGTCCGGCGGCGGCGGTCTAGGGTGAGTGTTGGGAACTTCACATTCCCCCCTAGCCCCCCTCGGCCGGCCCATGCCGCGATGCTTGACGTGTTCGGATGCCCCTCGTTGGCCGCGCTGCGCGGTATGGGCGCTATACGGCCAAGTGACGCTCGCGAGCCGGTCAATGCGGGCATCGACTTTCTACCCTTGGTGTCCAGCGAAAGTCAGATCTCATCTGTAGCTGTAGACTATGCTACGAGCCATAGTAGCCTTCGTGTGCTACGGTCGGAACGAATGGCTAGTGAGCACTGTGATATTTGCCGTTTACCGCTACCCGCCGTTTCCCACTCATGGCGCGGCTCCCTGGACAGCTTCCTGACCCAGTTCATCGAGCCGCGGCTTCCACCTCCACAGCGTATCGAGGCATGGTGCAGATGGGTCGTTGAAGGTACTGCGTCGACTGACGTCGTGGTAGTCCGCGCTCACGGTGCCCTAAGACGGGCGGAGATTTCGCCGCTCCATGGACTGGAGGTCAGAGCATGTGATCTGTCTCCGGTCTGGGCAGTGCAGCAGGCGATTTTGCATCGCGACCCGCCCACAGATGTCAGCTTTGCCGAGTGGGTCCGCTCCCTGCCTTTGGAGCACAACGTCGTGCGGCAATGCCGGACGGATTTGCTCAATCGTGCGGGATTCCACACGGCGCACATGTTTGACATCGCTGCTCATCGGATGCGCGACTTCAGTTCTTCAACTGGCATGAGGGAGGCCTGTTTGCTTGAACTTCACCCACTTAACGTGTTTTGGATCCCGAAAGCGCGATGGCAATACTGGGGCGCGCATCAGGCGGTTAAGGCGCACTTCGCCGACTTGATGAAGAGTTACGTCCCGGATGCCTGGTTAGATTTCATCGGTAGGATTCGTGTCGGGGTAGACCAACTCCCACAGTTGGACCGCAACTTCGAGTATTACTACAGCGAGGAAGATTGGTCAACTCGATCCAGCCGCCAGGCCGGTTCCATGAATGTAAACTTCCGCGTCGATGACGAGAGCTCGGTTGAGGTGGCGTCCAGCCCTGACGCGATCGGGACCGAAAGCGACAATTTGTCGGTGGCAACAGGGCTATGCACCCCGATTACAGCGGCTGAGCTTCGCCCGCCGTTTCGAAGCTGGCGCGGCGATGACGAGAAGGGACGTTACAGACATAACGGCGCCGTCCGGCTTCTTGAGTCGCCCCTCCATATCAAACTGCAGTGGCGTCTCTCGCCGAAGTCGCCCACGAAACTTGTTGGATGTTATCGCCTCGACCTGTATGCGCTTCTCGGTCACGGTTACATCCGACAGGACACGGCCCCCGGCGAGGTCCGACTGCAGTTTGTGCACGAGGGGGATAGCATCTACATCCAATCCCGTACGTCGCGCCGCTTAAGGGTGGGGCGCTTCACATAACCCGCTGCTAAACCGTCCGACACGCACGCTTGGTTTGTGAAATCCAAGGCGCAAACCGAGTAGGACCGATAAGCTTGCGACCGTGTATCGAGCTCCACATGGAGCATGGTCGCCAATTCGTCGATGTGGCGTTCGTTGACACCTTCGACGTACAGGAAACGTGACTTTGCAGCTGATCGTACCGCCGCGAACGGGGAAAATGCGTACGAGATCGCAAGCTAATTAACATTCGAGCGAGCGCCGTCCGCATCTTCGAACGTCGGCGCAGTGTGTCGCGGCGCCCGCGGCTGCGACAGAAGCTTGAAAAGATCCGCATCACTCGGCACTGCCTCCTCGGCGGTCAATCGCGACCTCGATGCAGGCGTCAAGCCAAATTCGCGCAGGTGCCGGATGACAATTTCCGATTGTTGGTTGACGACCTTCAACAGAGGACTCTGCTGAATGAAGCCGTTCGGAGTCTTGACCACCAGTCCAGTCCGAGTCAGTTGCATTTGAGCCTTCGCCAGTGTGCTCTGTGCCTGACAGAGCGTACCCAATGCGATTCCGTCGGCTTCGCTCAGTACGCGCATGCGTTTAAGAATACGGACCAGCCGCCGCCATTCGCGCCGGGCGTCCTCGTCCAAGTGCGCCGGCATCGTCGGCGTGGACTTCGTCGGTTGTGGCTCGCGGTCGTTTAAGCGCCGGTGACCGGGATTACCCTCTTGTCGTTTCAAAACGGTCGGCTTTGGCGCCGGTCCTCGATAGCCCATGTCTTACCTCCGTTACTGTGGAGTTCGGTGTTGCCGCCGGCGGTTATGGGGTATCCCAATGGGAAAACCTGCGGGTTTTCGCAGACAGGGTTCCGACGGTTCCTGAGAGTGCCTTGGGAGGATGCCCCCTCCCCTACCCGGCTCTTGGGCCAGGGCTCCGGCGCTCGTCCGGGGTGAGCAGGTTGTAGGACTGAAATCGCGCTTTCCATAAACCCCGCCTGGCCATCTGCCGCTGGGTCTCTTTCCGAAAGTGCGCTTCACGCTGGTTGCAGGAACCGAAACTATCAATAATTGTAGCCCGGTTCATCCAACTGGAGCACGAAACCTTTGGCCATCTGGTTCCGTGCGTGAAGTGCGCCCCGTCGGTCGGTCGCTTCGCGGGCGTCTTCGATCTTGGGCGACGCCAGCCCTGCGCGGATTCTGTCCCGCCTGGCTTAGCGGCCATGAGGCCACCGGCCCTGACGAACCGGGACAATCCCCAACACGGGTGGTTTCCGGGTATACCCTTCGGCTGGGCGTCCTTCCGAACGCTGCCTTCCCCCCGCATCCCCCGTGTGGCCCGCGGCTTATCGCCGCCGTCTTCCTTTCGGTGTCAACCACTGCGGGACGCGCTGGATCTTTGGATCCGGCCTGCCTCGCGACAGGCAACTGCTCGATGACTATATACGCGAGGAAGGCGAAATCTGTCCGGTGTCGGGGTGAGAATTCTTGGGAAGGCGCGCGATGAAGTGGAAAGACCCGACGGCCGCGCTAGCTGTCACAGGCGTTGGCGAACGGACCAACCCACATGCATGCCGGAGACCTGGTCTCGTTCCGAGCCCGAATCGGGGCAACTAGGGGGATATGGGACCCAATTCCTAAAAGGGGCCTAGGGGGGGCTTCCGGGATAGACTGCCTCCGCATACCGAGGGCGCGTATCCTCTTGAAGTCACTTTGCGTGTAACAGTTAGCCACTATCGAGTGGGTTATCCGTGCCGCCTCCGGCGTGCCGCGAACACTCAGTGCGGGTTCCGCGAGGAGGGGCCACATTGTTCTCGACAATAGCCAACGAAGCCAGCAGGTTGCGCACTATCTGTCACGTCACCGACCGTGCGCGTGACTGGTTGTCCGGCCGAGATAGCTCGCAATGTACGTATGCCGCCACGTCGAGCCGCGTCGCGTTCGTAGGCCGCGTTCGTTCAACGCTGCCGCGATACCGCGCAAGGTTCGCCCTTCGTCGCGTAGCGCGCGAATGTGCGCGAGCGTGGCCTGCTCGTTGTTGTCCGGTTCGACGTGCACCCCGTCCGCGCACAAGCGGTAGCCGTAGGGCACGCTCCCGGTACGCTCTCCCTGCGTCTGCTTGTGCCGC
>CAYUZM010000794.1:0-3575 GCA_964449665.1 uncultured Solibacteraceae bacterium | reverse complement strand
TCTCGCGATACGCCGCCGCGTGCTTCGACAAATCGTCGTACACCAGCAGGGCATGCTGGCCGTTGTCGCGGAAATACTCGCCGATCGCGCAGCCCGAATACGGAGCCAGATACTGCATCGGAGCCGGGTCCGACGCCGTCGCCGCCACCACGATGGTGTAATCCATCGCGCCGTACTCTTCGAGCGTGCGCACCACCTGCGCCACGGTCGACCGCTTCTGCCCGATCGCGACGTAGATGCAAATCACGCCCGAGTCTTTTTGGTTGATGATCGCGTCCAGCGCAATCGTCGTCTTGCCCGTCTGACGGTCGCCGATGATCAACTCGCGCTGCCCGCGCCCGATCGGAATCGCCGCGTCAATCGCCTTGATGCCCGTCTGCAGCGGCTCTTTCACCGGCTGCCGGTCCACCACGCCCGGTGCCAGGCGCTCCACCGCGTAGTGATCGGCGGCTTCAATCGGACCCTTGCCGTCAATCGGCTTGCCCAGGCCGTCCACCACGCGCCCAATCAGCCCCTTGCCCACCGGCACCGACATAATGCGGCCCGTGCGGCGCACTTCGTCGCCTTCTTTGATCGCGTGCGCTTCGCCCAGCAACACCGCGCCCACCTGGTCTTCTTCCAGGTTCAACGCGATGCCCGAAACTCCGTGCGGGAACTCGATCATCTCGCCCGCCATCACCTGCTCCAGGCCATGGACGCGCGCAATACCGTCGCCCACGCTGATCACCGAGCCAACCTCGGCTACGTTGACAGCGGCGTCGTAGTTTTCAATTTGCTGGCGCAATACGCGCGCGATTTCGTCTGCTCGCACCTGAGCCATACGTCGTTATCCTTCGATCCTTCAGGAGGACAGCCGCTGGCGCAGCACATCAAGGCGGCCGCGCACAGAGCCATCGTAGATTTTTGAGCCGATGCGCGCCGATAGGCCGCCCAGCAGGGATTCTTCAACTTCGAACTCGCACCGCACCTCTTTGCCCGACAACTGGCGCAGTTGCGCGCTCACCGCCGCGCGCTGCTCCTCGCTCAGAGGCATCGCCGACTTCACATCGGCCCGCACGCGGCCCAGCCGCTCGTCCACGGCTTCTTCAAACGCGTTCGTGATCGTGCCCAGCAGATTCACCCGCCGGTGATCGATCACCACATAGAGGAAATTCTTCACCACTTCGGCGAATCCGAGCATGCGACCAAACTCGGTCACCAGCGCGCGCTTGCGCGACGGCGCCACCGCCGGCGAGAGCAGCACGTGGCGCAAATCCGCCGACTCGGCCAGCAGTCCGTCGAAGGACTTCAACTGCTCCAGCACCGCCGGCGCCGCGGTAGTCGAACCGGCGGCAAGCACAACATCGGCCAGGGAGCGGGCGTATCGGGTGGCAACGGCAAGCGACATGGCTGAACTCTATCTATCCTCGTTGTTCGGGCTGTGGCTGGTTCTTCAGGCCGGCGACAAATCCGCCCACCAGCCCCGCCTGCGCCTGCCCGTTCATCCGGGCCCTTATCTTTTGCTCGGCCAGCTGCATCGCAAGCTGGCTCGAAAACTGCCGCAGCTCAAACTCCACATTCTTGGCCGACGATTGAATCTCCTGCTCGGCGTTGGAGCGCATCTTCCCCAGCAGGCTCTCGGTTTCGGCCGCCGCGCGCACGCGCTCTTTTTCCATCTCCCGCCGCGCATCGGCTTTCATCGATGCCAGCTCGGTGTCGAGATTGGAAATGCGCCGCGTGATCTCGGCCACCTGCGCTTCGGCTTCGGCCTTTACGCGGCTCGCCGCGTCCAGCGCCACCGCGATGTCTCTCGCGCGCTGAGCCAGAAACGGCCCGCCCACCTTCACCGCGACAAAGCCAATTCCCGCCATCAATATGCCGAAGTTGATCCACTTGTAAAGGATCGGCGGCTCGTGGTGCCCGCCGCCCTCTTCGTTCGCAAACGCCGTTGCGCTCAGCGCCAGCGCGAACAATACCACCGCCGCCGCGCGCCTCAATTCAGGCCGCCCTTCATCGCCGCCGCCGTAATCGCCTCGGCAATCGAATCCGCCTCAGCCTCCAGCGCCGCCCGCGCCGATACCCGCTCGGCGTCAATCCGCTTCCGCGCGTCGGCAATCATCGCCTCGGTCTGCGAACGCATCGACGCCATCGCATCGGCCTGCTCTTTTCGCAACTCCGCCCGCAACTGCTCCTGCTCTTTGTAAACTTCCGTGCGAGCCTGCCGCAGCGCTTCCTCGTACTCGGCTGCCTTCTTCTCCGCCGCATGCCGCGCCGCCGTCGACTGCTCACGCACGCCCTCGGTCGCCGCTTTGCGCTCTTCCATCGCTTTGTGCAGCGGCTGGAACAGCATGTACTTCAAATAAAAATGCAGGAGAATAACAAGAACGAACGTGGGCGCGGCTTGCCACAACAGGGGCCACACTTGAGCTAACATCTGTTCCATTTGAAGTTGAGGCAGGGTCCCAGCTGTGGGGGGCAGGCTGCGATGACCCTAGAAAATCTACGCTATCACAGTAACGGTAGGGCGGGCAACATAGCTCTTTCCGGGGGGCACGCCTCCAACCGCGGCCCGGCACGCACTTCCCGGCCGGTCACCCACGAAGCCTACAGGACGCGCACCCAAGCTACAGCTTCGGCTTCTTCTCCTCCCGCACACGCGCCAGCCGCCGTTTATACGCCTCTTCGGTCTGAACGATAAGGAGCCCGCGCTTCACGTTGCCGTTAATCACGTAGTACTCGACTCGCAACCCGTGCAGATCCCAAAAAAGATCCCAAGTCTCGAACTTGGCGCCCGTATCTGTCCGCGTGTTGAAACGCTGTTGCATGCTGTGCCTGGATCCATACTTGGCGCGCAGTTCGTCAGCCGCTTCCTTTCCTACCACCAGACCATCCGTACGCGCCGCAATGCCGACCAGCCGCCCATTGTCCAACTCCGCCGACACCTGGCACTCAGACATCCAACTCGGGCAGTTGGCTTTGGCAAGCTTGATGGTTGTACCGACCGGCGTCCCGCTCATGGTTGCGAAGGCCTCTACCAGCTCTTCGATCGCGTTGTTGGAAACGCAGGTTGCCGCGGTCAGCCCCGCCGTTCCGAACAGGCTGCACGTGGGCAGCGAAAGCCGTTCCCCCAGCGGAATACCGAACACTTTGGTATCCACGTTCGCGGCTTTCGCCCTTTCGACCGACGGATCGGGCGGCAGCGGCGCCTGTGGAACCACCGGCGCGGCGGCGCGCGGCGCTTGTCTCGGCGCGGCCTCGCCCGGAGCCGCGGTACCCGGTGCCCGTTGCGGCGTCCCGCCAAATGCCGGCGCCTGTTGCCGAACCGTCGCCAGCCGCGCCGCCAGTTGCCGCGTGATGGCTTGCGATTGCGCGCGCAGCGCGGGCGAGAAGAATCGGTTTAGAATCTCCTCGCGCAACTCTGGATCGTTGTCGAAACGGCGCATGTACCGCAGAAAATCCGGGTCCCGGTTCGCTTGATCTTCGTACGGCTTGAGCACATCGTAATCCGCCATCCGGTACCCACCCAGAACGCGCGTCTCGTCCGGCGTCGCCCGTCCGATCGCGCACGAACCCTTCGCGAGCCGGTGATGGCTGGG
>CAYUZM010000793.1:0-3577 GCA_964449665.1 uncultured Solibacteraceae bacterium | reverse complement strand
GTTGGAGGATGTGGTCTGCGCACGGACGGGGAGCGCCAGAAGCGGAAGAAGCAGGAGTGGTAGGAGCCGCATGGCAGGAGGATTGTAGCACCATGCCCGGCGGGCGGCGAGCGGGCGGTTGGCTTTTTGGGTTAGATGGGTTCACCCTGGAAGCTAACTCCCTTGGTTGCATCGCGAATTGGCTTTGTTTCGCAATAGCGATTTGTTGCGAAAGCCAACGGGGCGTGCGGAGGGGATGAGTTTCCGCTTGGCGGCGCGAGGGAGGGCGACGGATTGCAGGGCGGCGGGGGGGGTTGGGGGGCGCGTGGATGGGCGGTTTTTTGGGTGGGTGGAGGGGCGGGTTGTGGGGCGGTATGAACCGCGGATTGAGGGGTGCGTGGATGGGCGGATGGCGCTGGCTGTTTGGGGGGTAATCAGGGCGTAGCTCACGGCTTAAGAGTGGCATGGGGGCGGGCGGCGTGGGCGGGCCGAGGGCGGGTATGTGTAGGTGGGCGGGGAGGATTTTGTGTCGGTGAGAGCCGTGATCGAGCGTTTGGGTGCGTTCAACGCCACAAATCGTGGATGGGGGCGTAGGACTCTTTGTTGTTGACGCGGGCCGCGCACTCGGAATCGCGGCCAGCGGGTAGATGATCGCTTCGATATCTTCGGAGCGGATGTAGCGGGCGAGGGTCCAACCGGGTTCGGACGTAGCACAGCCTTGTGCGTCAGTGGAGCCTAAGGCGCGGTCTCCTCGAATGCCGCCGCCGGGGTCGTGAATCCCGAGGGGCCGAAGCAAGAACGTTAAGGCCGAATGCCCGCAGCATCTCTAGTCTTCAGGTAGCTTTCGTCGCTTTTCCGAAGATCTGCCAACTGTTTCTGAATGAACGGCTCCGGATAGCTTGCCTTTCGCCACTCGGCTTGATAGGCGGTGCTAGGGAGACTTTCGCGAAGTTGAGACGTATCGAACAAACGGGGGTCCGGTGGACCGATGGAATACGAGGTCATGGATAACTCCGTGGAGTCAGTAATTTGTTTGCTGGAGTCTGCCTCATAGTCACTCTGGGTGCAACACCCTCGGAATGCGGTAACGCTACGCACGACCTCGCAGTCCAGCTCAGGCGCGTGCCAAGCTTCGGCCTGCGGGTTGTCGCGAAGAAGTTTGATCGTGCGCAAGCCGTTGATCACTTCCGAGCCGCCGCTCCGGTGCGACTGCCATGCCGGCGCACCGCCGTTCGTGGGCATGCAATCGGACTTGGGACTGGGCCGGGGCGTGGGACGACGGGCTATGATCTGCTCAGGTGCGGGCGGACCGGTACTCTTCATCCCAACTGAATCGTGGGCGGTTGTATGCTGCATATTGGCCAACTTGATTCTGCGGAATTGGAACGAGTATGGCTGGCCTGGAAACATGACGCTAATTTCACTCCTTGAGCCATCCGCTCGCTGCGCGACCACAACCCGTCTTGCGACTTTGGTTGGCGGGCTCGTCAGACTCGGGCCTTTCCGATGAACTTCGACAAGTTCGAGTGTGAATTGTGCGTGCGGAATTGACGCAGCCTGCACAACCATCGCCCGTTCCTGAATGGTTCGATAGGCGAGCCTTGAGACTATCGGCAACGCCACCAAGGCAATGGCGACTAGCACTAACCACTTATTGGAACGTAGGAACGTTTGCATCTTCCAGCTACCTCCAGAACCATGCGCTAAAAATTGAGCGTGCAGGTGTTGTTTGCGCACCCGCCTCCGCCACTATCCCAATCCGCAGGACACTTGATATTTGTGGTGCATTTATCCGCATATTGCGAATATGTTCCTCCACATACAATCCCGCCGTTCTCGCACTGTGGAGTTGACGCGCACTGAATGTAGACGCAGGTATCGTAGGGACATACCCACGCGCCCCTAGTGGACGGCGGGCCCGACTCACTGAGACCACAGCACTTCTCGCATGCACCGCTCTGGCCAAGAAGCCCATCAACAGCGAATCCGGTTAGCAGAGATGCCAATATGAGCAGGGCCTTAAAACTTTGTTTAGTCATAATCGCTCCCATCTACAATCACTCAAAAACTGAGTGTGCAGTAGTTATATGCACAACCAGCCCCACCCGGATCCCAGTCTCCTGGGTATTTGAAGTCGTATGTGCATTTGTCGGCATACTGCGAATAAGTCCCGCCACAGACGATTCCATTCCCGGAGCAGACTGGCGTTGATGCGCACTGAAGGTAATAACAGGTATCGTACGGGCAAATCCACGCAGTCCTAGTCCCCATGGGACCAGAGGCACCAAGACCGCAGCACTTTGTACAGCTATCCGATTGGCCGTACATCGTCTCAATCGCAACGCCAAGAACAAGACAGGCCGTAAGAGGAAGCAGACGACCGGCAAGGAATTTAATCGTAGTCAAAGCTATCAATTCTCGCTGACAGTATTTGGCGATAATTCACGAAAGTCAAGTCAATTCAAATGACAAATTGAGCATTAATGATTTTCTTCTGGCCGCTTGCCCGGAAAGGAGCTTCTGCCTCGGCGGCAACGTGAGATTCATTACGTCCGCGTGGTTCAACCCGAACCCGCGCCGAACGCTGTGGAGGGACCGTGGGCGCTTGATGTACTCTCCTGGCAATCGCCGAATAGGCATTCGAAAGCGTTGAGCACCGGGAGTCGCGGCACCGCTCACTGGCGTCGAGGGTGCATCTATAACTGTTGCCTTCTGGCCAATCGGAATGGATGCGTGTGGGACGAGAGCGTGGCACTGGTGGAGCGGGCAGTCTTCGGGGCGTAGCTCACGGCACCAGAGTGGCATGGGGGCGTGCGGGCTCAGCTCCACAAATCGTGAATTGGCGCGTAGAACTCCTCGTTGTTGACTCGGGGGACGTACTCGAAGCCTCGGCCGGCGGGGTAGTCGTAGCGGATTTTGGTCCAATCGATTCCCATGGCGGAGTAGATGGTCGCCTCGATGTCTTCGGAGCGGATGTCGCGGGCAAGGGACCAGCCGGGTTCGGCGGTGGAGCGGCCTTGGGCGTCGGTGGAGCCGATGGAGCGGCCTCCTCGAATGCCGGCTCCGGCAATGAAGGCGGCTTGTTGGAGGTGGTGATCGCGGCCGTTGGTGGAAGTAAGTGCCCCAGTGGTGCGGCCGAATTCGCCTAGCGCGATGACGAGAGTCTGGTCGAAGAGGCCGCTGGACTTGAGGTCTTCCATGAGCAGCGCCAGGCCGGCGTCGAACTGGCGGGCAAGGGAGGCGGCGTTGGCGGCGTTGAAGGGGCCGGTATAGATGTTGTTGTGGTTGTCCCAACCGCCGAGGCTGATCTGGATGAAGCGCGGGCCAAGGTCGGCCTTGAGGAGATTGCGGGCGGTGAGGCAGGCGTTGCCGAAGCCGGAGTTACCGTAGCGGTTGCGATCTTCGGTGCTGAAGCGGAAGGCGGCGTCGACGTCGGAGTTGTACATCAAGCGCCGGGCGCTGAGGTTCCAGTTCACCATTTCGGGCGTGCCGGGTCCGAGGGTTTGGAGGGAGCGCTCCTCGGCGTCGAGTTGCTGCATGAGCTCGTAGCGGCGGAGGAAGGCGGCGGTGCCGGCCGAATGCGTGGTGTTGCCGAGTC
>CAYUZM010000792.1:0-3581 GCA_964449665.1 uncultured Solibacteraceae bacterium | reverse complement strand
GGGGAGATTCGGGAATGGGGGGCGGGCGGAAGCGCGCAGGGCGGGCGGGGCGTTCCGATTGTGGCGCTAACGGCGAACGGGAGGGAGGGCGACCGCGAGTTATGTCTTTCGCGGGGAATGGACGCCTATCTGGCCAAACCGGTGCGGGCCGATGCGCTGGCGGCGCTGCTCGAGCAGGTGAGCAATGGGCGGCGGGGCGTGGTGGCGTGAACTACCGCTCGGCGATCCAGGCGAGGAACATGCCATCCGGGGCGACATCTTCCCAATAGGAGATGTATTGGGAGCGGACGGCGCGGCAGTGGCGATTGAGCAGTTGTTCCAATTCGCCGCGGTTGAACCAGCGTTCCCATTCCGGCGTTTGGAGTTTACCCCAGTGTTCCTTGTTCTTGTCGATGATGACGATGCGTCCGCCGGGGCGCACGATGCGGCAGATCTGCGCGACGGCGGTGGGAATGTCGACCGCGTGTTCGAGGGATTCGGTGGCGTAGGCGGCATCGAAGGCGAAATCGCGAAAGGGCAGGGCCGTCATGGAAGCGGCGCAGGCGGCCAGAGGCGGCTGCACGTGGGCGAGCATGTTCAGGGACACGTCAGAGCAGACGAGACGGGCGCCTGGAATTTCCGCCGCGAGAACGCGGGCGAAGCGGCCTTTGCCGGAGCCGACATCGGCGATGCGGGGCGCCTGAAGCGGGGAGAACTCACGGACCAGGAGACGTACGTGTTCGATGCGGGGATCGATGGTGGAGGGGAAATGCTCTTCGTCGTTGGCGGCGGCCTCGAACGATTCGCGAATTCTCCGTTCGAGTTCAGGGGTGAGCGGAGGGGGCGCGGGAGGCGCGGGGTATGAGGCCGCGCCCTTGCGGCGGAACTTGCGGATGAGTGAGTGAACGAGTGCCACCCGGCGAACTCAGGCTTTGGTGAGGAAGATCGGCAAGCCGAGCTTCTGGTTATAGGTTGGCCGGTAGCGGTCCGTGTTGTACATGGTGGCGATATCGACTTTGCGCGGCCCGAGGCGCGGGTCAGGGATTTCAGACATGGCGTAGCATCCGTTCACGATTGCCGTCATCATGCCAGATTTGCCTTCGCAGATGGCGTCGAAGGCCATGCCGGCGAAGGTGGAGGCAACCATTTTGTCGACGAAATCGGCTTCGCCGGAGCGGAGGTCGTAGGTGAGGTCGCTGACGATGGTTTCCTCGCCCGTGGCGGCCTTCACTTTGTCGGAGAAGGCTTCGCCGACGTTCATCTTTTTGCGGTGGCCGTAGGCGTCTTCGGCGCCGTAGTGTTGCACTTCATAGCCCTGCCATTCGGCGCCTTCGCTGAGGACGGCAAGCGAGTAATTGGAGGGGTTGTTGCGCTTGTCGTTGACCAGGAGGTCGATCATCTTTTCGAGGTCGAACTTGTATTCGGGAATGGCGCAGCGGACGCTGGTGACGTAGGCGGTGTAGAGCGAGGTATAGCCCGCGTCGCGGCCGAAGACGCGGAAGATGCCGATGCGTTCGTGGGAGCCAACGGTGGAGCGCTGGCGGTTGATGGCGTCCATGGCGCGGGTGATGGCGGTGGAGAAGCCGATGCAGTATTCGGTGTTGCGGACGTCGTTGTCCATGGTTTTAGGGATGGCGACGACGGGCACGCCGGCCTTGTTGAGGTGGGCGGCGTAGGAGAGGGTGTCGTCGCCGCCGATGGCGACGAGGTAATCGACGTTGAGTTCCTTGAGATTCTTTTTGACCTGTTCGGTGACGTCGTAGGTGATGGACTTTTTGCCGTCCTTTTCGACTTCCTTCCAGGGGAACTCCTGGCCCTGGAGGAAGGGCGGGAGGGATTTCATTTTGACGGGGTTGGTGCGCGAGGAGTGGAGGAAGGTGCCACCGGTGCGGTCGATGGTGCGGGTGTTTTCGCGCGTGAGGCCGAGGACGTAGCGATTACGGGAGCCGGGGTCGGCGAGATTGACGTGGGTGAGGCCTTCCCAGCCGCGGCGGATGCCGGTGACCTCGAAGCCTGCCTCGGAGGCGCGGTAGGTGACGCCTTTGATGACGGAGTTGAGGCCTGGGACGTCGCCTCCGCCGGTAAGAATACCGATTCGCTTTGCCATGATGACTCCTGAAGGGACCCTGGATAGGGCGGGATTAAACGACTAGTTTAGCAGGGCACGGGGGCGATTCCGCGTGCCCGGGCGTGGAACATGGGCCGCACGCGGATGCCGATGGGCGAGGCCGCGGCGGAGAGTTGAAGCGGGTGGGAAAGGCTATTCCTCTCTGCGCCGTCTGGTGTCGAGCCATTGCTGCCAGATCTGCTGGCGCTGGCCGGCCGTGTTGTTGTGGAAGACGCCTACCAGGATCGTGAGCGGCAGCAACATGAGATTGCGGAAGAGCGGGCCGAGGAGGCTGAGGGCGTGGTCCTCGTAGTAGTTTTGGTAGGTCCACGACAGAATCTGCCAGGTGCTTTGCGAGACACGGCTCAGCACGACGGGTTCGGGATACTCGGGCATGGAGGGTCCGAGGGGCAGGCGCCGGGCGAGAGCGGTCCATTTGTTGACGCGGGCACGGATGGCGTCGCGGAAGAGGCCGTTCTGAAGGGGATCGTCAACGACGGTTTCGGGGGCTTCGGTGACTTCGCGGTAGTCCTTGAAGAGGGTTTCGCAGGCCACGGCTTTGTTGCGTGAGCGGGGTTGATCACGGCGGTAGCAGCCGTTCTCCTGGAGAAGGCGTTGATAGCGGGCGGAGAGGCTCGCAAAGCGGCCCTTCTCCCAGATGGTGACGCGGGCGCGGATGTCTTCCAGGTGTTCGCGTTCCATGCGGTCGGCGATGAAGGAGCGGCTGGAGCCAAGCGCCTGAAAGACGATGGCGATGCACAAATAGGTCAGCAAGACCGGTTTGGTGAGGCGCAGGATAAAGGGGCGGTCCTGATGGGGTGTCAACTCGTCGGCGACGAAGGGGCCAAAGTAGACCAGGCCGGCCATGGCCTGGAGGAACCAGTTGTGGGAGTTGCCGGCCATGACTTCGGCGAATTCCGCCGTTTTCCAGGCGCCGACGATGACGATCAGAATGGTGGACCACCAGGCGGCGGCCACTCGGACGATTGGGAACCACATCGTTTCTCTCTCCTCATATGAGATTCCGGCTCTTCGCGCGCGGCCGGTTTCTACAGCGAGTTTGAAAGGGGGGAGCGTAAATCGCCTTGCTTATGGAGTAGTAAGGAACGTATGGAATGGCTTTGTGGAATAAGGGGCGTGACGCTGTGGAATCGATTTGCTACACTCGCGGCAATCGCCCGCGGCGGACGAGAGCGGAGGAGAAAGAGGGCGTTGGAAGGCCATGCAGGGTGGTCAACGGCGGTACCCGCATTTGAGCTTCGACAAATTCCTATTGGGAATGGAGCGGTTGCGCACCCATCCGGTGGACCGGATTGACGCGTCGTGTTGGTCCGATTCGAGAGTACTGACGAAGCAGGCGAACGAGCTGTTGGCGGCCTTGGAATTCCTGGGGTTTATGACGGGCGATGGCAAGCCGACGGCGGAACTGGCAAAGGCGCTTAATTCTGCGACGGAGCAAGCGGCGTATCGCGCGGCCCTGGTGAGAGCGTACAAG
>CAYUZM010000791.1:0-3581 GCA_964449665.1 uncultured Solibacteraceae bacterium | reverse complement strand
ATCGACGCCAGCCAGCCCGTCCCGCCCGCCCAATCCAGCACCCACGCGTTCGGCGGCAGTTCACGGCAAAGCTGCTCCACCACCTTCCCGCGCCCCCGCCGGATGTTATGCTCGCGCACCACGCGCGTCGAAGGCGACAACGGCGCGCACCACCAACCGTCTCCCTTTTCAATGCGAAACGCCGAATACTTGTTGATCGACTCGCGCAGCTTCTCCGCCTCCGGACTCCGCGTGGCGTGTTGCACTTGCCGCGGACGCCCCGGCTGCAACAAATCCACAATCTCGCGCCGCGTGATGGACATACTCATAGATTTCCCTACCGATTCCAGTGCCGCCCGGCCCTCTGCCCTCTCAGGCTTTCCTCGGCCCTTATCGGCCCACTATCCTGAAAGTTGACTATGTCTTCTCCCGCCCCCCCGCTTCCCCCGCGCATCGACGAGCTCCTCACCCAGCTCCACCGCGCCGTTCTCCACCTCCACAAAGCCCTTGTGGACAGCGAAAAGAAGGAGTGGGAGCAGAACCGAGGCTCGGTCGGCGGCCCCACGCAGTTCCTGAACATGCTGCTCAACGAACCCGCCTTCGCCTGGATGCGCCCGTTCTCAGGCCTCATCGTCGCCATCGACGAGTATCAGGACTCGAAGGAGCCGAAATCCGCCGGCGAGGCCAAGCAGCTCTTCGGCGTCGCCCGCAACGTCCTGCGCCCGCCCGATTTCGTCGAAAGCCGCTATCGCGACGTCCTCCAGCGCGACGCCGCCATCGTCATGCTCCACGCGCGCGTCGTGCAGATCCTCAACGAAGCCGAAACCGAGGGACTATAGAACATGCCCGATTCCACCCTGCTTGCCCTCGACACCAACGCTCTCCCCTGGGAGGAGCGCTTCAACGAGCACCTGGGCAAGACGCTCTATCGCAAGAACCTCGTCACCGATCCCGACACCGGCATGGAAGTCCGCATCGTAAAATACCCGGCCGGTGTCATCAACAAGCTCCACACCCACCCCTGCGCCCACGGCATGTACGTACTGGAAGGAACGCTCGTCACCCACGAAGGCCAGTACGGCCCCGGCCATTTCGTCTGGTTCCCCGAAGGTCCGGCCATGGAGCACGGCGCCACGGCCACCGAAGATGTGGTGGTGCTGTTCATCACGAACAAGCCGTTTGAAATTCACTATGCAAAGTAGGCGCGCGTCACGCATAATTCCAGGTGCATGAGATTCGTGGCCTGGCTGGTGTGCGCGCTGCTCCTGTTGCTGCTGCTGATTTACGTACTCGCCGTCTTCAGTTGGTGGCTGACGGGCTTTGCGTTGCTGGCGGCGGCATTGGTCCTCGTCGCGAAATATTCCGATCGCGGATGGACGGCCCTTGCTCTCGCTGTCGTCGCAATGATCGGCTTATGGCTGTCTGCCGCGATCGGACTTCTGCCCAGCGAAACCCGCGCCGCCGGTTGTGAGACAACGGCCACCTCGCGCGTGGCTACCGCGCTCGCAGGCGCTGCCGGAAGCTCTGACCACGCGTCGCGGGAACTGTCATCGCTCGACATGAGGAAACTCACCATCCGGCGCGATGCCGAGCGTATTCTGTTCCAGGCCCAGCAGGCCGTGGACGCCGACATCTTGCTGCTTTCGATTGACCGCGTACTCGAGCTGCCCAGCGCGCCCGGCCTGGAAGAACCCCGGCAGAATACCAACAACGGCTCCAGCGAGATTCGCGCCTTCCTCAAGCAGAATGGACTCAACCTCAAGGACAAGCGGAACGAGTCCTACGCCGAACTTGCAAAGAAGATCGCTTCCATCACCGAACAGGTCAAAGCGGAGACGCAAAGCTCCCGCATGGAGAGCCACGAGTCCCGGCTTTTCGAGGCGCAAAACGAATCGATACTCTGGCTGCTCGCGCAGAAGATGTTCTCGCTGCAAGAGTCCATGCTGGCCCTGACGCGGCAGTCGGTCACCGCCGCGCCCACGTTCAGCGCCGCCTGGGAGGAGTCACGCGGGCGGGCCGCCTATCGCGAAGAGATCACGCTCACCTCGCAGCAGGATGCGCTGTTCAATTCCGTGGACGCCTCGCAACTCTTCCGTGAGGCGCAGATGACCGCCGACGCCGGCCAAATCAGCCGGTTAAAGGAGAACGGCCGGTATGAAAAGGTGGACGATCCGGCTTACATCCTGATCGCGCCCATGGCGAAGTCCGTGACGCTGCTGTATGAGCGCTACCAGCGGCCCGATGTGATCCCCTACTGCAACATCGCCCCGTTCTCCACCATCCAGCGCCTGCGTTTCTCCTGGCCCGCCACGTCTCCTTCCATTCGCATGCGCGCCAACCTCGCCAGCGGCGACCTACGGCTCCCGGTTTGGTTCAGTCTGGACCGGTCGAAAGCCGAGTCGCAATCGGTGAAAGAGATTCGCCTTCCCGCCTACTCTTTTTTTGCTTCCGGGCTCGACCTGCAGGCAACCGTGTCGGGCGAAGACGACCTGCTCAAGCCCGGCAGTCACGGAGCCATCCCGGCGTCGCACCTGGATGCGCGGAAAGAAAACTGGATCGAAGTCCTGTCGAATCGCCGGCCGCTCCGGACATCCTTCGCGCGCCGGTTTCAGCACTATTTGATCTGGGAGAACGCGTTCGCCGCCACGCTGGCATTCGCGTTGGCCACCTTATTGACGATCTTCTTCCCGAGGTGGAAGAGCTAAGCGCTCCGCAGGGCCCGCCTCAAGCGTAGCTGCTCACCGAAGCCGCATTCTTCGCCGCGCGCTCGGCCGTGATGCGCTCCAGATATCCGCTCTCGTGGAACGCTCGCATCGGGTCTTCCGGCAACCCCTTGCTCTGGGCCCACTCGCGAATGGCGGGACGCACGTCCGTCGAGAAGGCATCTTTCAAGCACGTCTCGGCATCCACCAGCGCCGCTTTCGCCTGCGCCGCCGCCAACGCTTGGTGATCCACCAGCGCCGCTTTGGCGAACAGCTCCTGCGCCGTCGTCACGGTCTGAATCATGGCCTCGATCTTGCCCTTCAGGTTGTGGCTCGGGTCGATCATATAGGCGATATCCGGCGTGCGTCCGGTCTCCCATGCGAAGAAGCGAATCTCATGGAAGATGCGGAACGCCTGATAGGGATCGATCGATCCCATCGTCAGGTCGTCGTCGGCATAGCGTCGGTCGTTGAAGTGAAACCCGCCGAGCATGTCGAGGTCGAGCAGCCAAGCCACAATCTGTTCGATGTTCTGCGCCTGATAGTGATGCCCCGTGTCGACCAGCACCTTCGCCTGTGGCCCCGCAGTGCGCGCCAGCTCCAGCGCCATGCCCCAGTCGGCGATATCGGTGTGATAGAACGCTGGCTCAAACGGTTTGTACTCCACGAGCATCGTCATGCTCGAGGGCATGCGATCGTGAATCTTCTTGAACGCGGCTTCCAGTTCGTGCTTGCGCCGGTAGAGGCTGTCCTGGCCGGGATAGTTGGTGCCGTCCGCCAGCCACATCGACAGCAGATTAGAGCCAACCGCCTTGCCGATGGCGACGCAATCCAATGCATGTTCCAGCACCATTCTTCTAGCCTTGGAGTCAGCCGAACAGCATGCACCGAGTCTACAGG
>CAYUZM010000790.1:0-3583 GCA_964449665.1 uncultured Solibacteraceae bacterium | reverse complement strand
GTGAACACCTCCGAGCGTTTGCGCTTGGACTTCCGCATGGAGGTCGGCGCCGTTTCGGAAACCGTCACGGTAACGGCGCAAACACCTCTATTGCAGAGCGAACAGGCGACGCTCGGCCACGTCGTCGAAGGCCGCACCATCACTTCGATTCCGCTCGCTACACGCAACTTTACCCAAATACTCGGAACTTCGGCCGGCGTCGTCGGCGCCATCATGAATGCCGACAACCGCGGCACCGGTTCCGACAGCGTGAGCGTCAACGGCGCTCGCCGTGGCTCGAACAACCTCCTCGTCGACGGAGTGCCGACCACCAACCAGCTCAACAACGCACCCGACGGCGACGGTACGCCGTCCATTGAATTCCTCAGTGAATTCAAGGTGCTCACGAGCCTTTACAGCGCCGAGTACGGGCGCAATCTTGGTTCGGTCATCAACGTGACCACCCGTAGCGGAACGAACGATCTTCACGGCACCCTCTACGAGTTCCTCCGCAATACGAAGTTCAACGCCCGGCCCTTCTTTTTTGGACAACGGCAACCGAATCTCCAGAACCAGTACGGCGCCAACGTCGGCGGTAAGATCTTCCGCGACAAAACATTCTTCTTTGCCGGTTGGGAAAGCTCCCGCCAACGAAACGCCAATGGCGGCGGCGCACGCCTGCTCACCCGTGTTCCCACCGCCGAGCAACGCTCCGGCGTCTTCACGCGTACGCTCTACGATCCGCTCTCCGGCGGCCTGTTCCCCAACAACACCATCCCCTCCAGCCGCATCAACTCCACATCGAAGAACATCATGGACCAGTTGATTCCACTGCCGAATTTCGCCGACGGCAGTTCCAACAACTTCCAGGCGTTCCGCGCCGAACCGACGGATCTCGACATGTACACCGTCCGCATCGACCATCGCTTCAACGACAAGATGACCCTCAATGGACGTTGGTTCGAGAGCTTTCAGGAAGACCTCGCTCCCTTCGGCCGCGGCCTTCCCGGCATGGGAAATCTCTCCAATCGCGAGAAACACACCTGGGGCGTGGCGTTGACCCGGTTGTATTCACCCAACTTCGTTATGGAACTCCGCGTCAGCGGCGACTATACCGATCAATACACCGCGGGCGAAAGTAAAGTCGATCCCGCATCGCTCGGCTTGAAACCCCTCGCCGGCGTCACCTACGCCGGAACAGAAGCTGGTCCGCCGCGCATTCAGATCCAGAATTACATTGGCGGCAGCTTCGGCAACTTCGAGAACTGGTCTGACTATATCGACCGTTACGCCGTCGGACCGACATTCACCTGGAGCCGCTCGAAGCACGTTGTGAAGTTCGGATATGAACAACACATCAGCATTCTCAACCCGCAGAACAATCTCGCCATGCGCGGCAACTGGGTCTACTCCAACGTAGGCACGGGCCGCAATGGCGCCCAGGGGGACGAGTTCGCCGACTACTTGCTGACCCTCCCGCAAACGAAACTCTTCGGCGGAGCCGACGTCCCGAATATCGGGGGCCAGCTCAAGATGCGCCGCCACTATCACTCCGCGTTCTACAACGATGATTGGAAGCTTTCGCAGAACTTCACGCTCAGCCTCGGACTCCGCTACGAAGCCGATCAGCAGGCCGCGGCCTACAACGTCAACATGGTAAACTTCTGGCCGGAACGCTATAAGGGCATCGACGGCACGATCGAGAGCACGGGCATCGTTCAAGGCGGCGTGAATGGCGTTCCCCGCTCCACCATTCGCGGCGATTGGAATAACTTCCAGCCGCGCGTCGGCATCGCCTGGCGCCTTACCGACGATTGGGTTGTTCGCGCGGGCGCCGGGTTGTACTTTGACCTCCGCACGGGTCAGGTCGCTCAATCCATGTTCGGCAATCCGCCTGTCTATACCCGCATCGACGCGAATTGCCAGCGCAACGTTCTCTGTACGCTCGACCAGCCGGACAACTGGACCTACCTCGATCCTGGCCACAAAACGGGCGCCGTCGCTTTCCCCCTCAGCCCCACCGAAGAGCGCGCCATTCAGAGCGTTGAGCCCAACACCAAGACCGATAACTCGCTCCAGTACAACCTGGCGATCCAACGCCAGTTGCCGAAGAACACGTTGATTGAAGTCGCCTATATCGGTACAAAGGGTACTCACCTGAACGGTGGCGAGAACATCAACCCGCTGATTCCAGTCGCCGGACGGGACGCGCCTTTGTTCAACGGTGTCCAATTGCGACGGACCTACGCCGGCTTTGGCGACATGGTCGTCATCACCCAACGCGGCAGTTCCACTTACCACTCCTTCCAAAGCACATTGAAGCAGCGCCTCAACTCCACGACGTTCCAACTTGCCTACACCTTCGGCAAGACGCTCGGCGACGGCGACGATAGCTCCCGCTACCGCGTGAACACGTTTGCTTCAGCCCCGTGGAACGCCTACAGCCGCGCGAAAGGCCCAGTGGCGTTTGATCGCACGCACCGCGTATCGTTCGTCTTCAATCACGACCTGCCCAACAAATTCCAGACCGGCGCCGCGAGGCACGCCTTCAACAACTGGTCAATCAATGGCTTCCTGGTTGCCCAAACTGGTACGCCGCTTACCGTCACGCACCGCGATAGTGGCCGCAACATCGGCGGGGGGCTCGTCTCCACAACTGCGACGAACCTCTTTGCCAACGTCAATTCAGGTGTCCCCCTCACCAATCCTGGTTCGGCAAAGGACAATCTGAACGCCTACATGAACCCCGCGGCATTCGGCGCGCCGGCAATCGGAACCTTCGGAAACAGCGGACGCGGCATGTTCCGCGGACCCGGGCAATGGAACCTCGATTTCTCGGTGTTCAAAGATTTCCGCATGACGGAACGGTGGCGTCTGCAGTTCCGCACCGAGTTCTTTAACTTGTTCAACCATGCCAACCCCGGCAACCCGACCGTCGCGCTCGATAATCCGGCGTTCGGAACCATTCGCTCGACGACGGTTAACGCGCGGCTCATCCAGTTTGCGCTCAAACTGTCTTTCTAGCTCCGCATTGACTTGCCTCACCGCCCGAGCGGATCATGTCAGCATGGTCCGTTTGGGCGGTCTTGTTTTCGCGCTCGCGTTCTGGGCGCCGGCGGGGTCGGCGCAAGGAATGGGCGGCGCGGCAAAGGCAACTCCGCGCGAATCCGGCCTGGCAAAGATCGTTCGTCCAGCGCCGGCCTTTCGAGTACACGATATCGCCGCCGCGGCCGGGCTTGTGGCCGTGGATGTCCACGGTGGCGCGGCCGCCAAGAAACACATCATCGAGATGACCGGCCACGGCGTCGCCATCTTCGACTTCAACAATGACGGCCTCCGCGACATCTTCCTTGCAAACGGCACGCGCGCGGGTATGGCATCCCCTGCCCCGCATGCCCTCTACGAAAACCTCGGCGGCGGCCGCTTTCGCGATGTCACAGCCGCGTCCGGGATCGTGAACCATGGCTGGGGTCAGGGCGTCTGCGCGGGCGACTACGATAACGATGGCAATGTCGATCTCGCCATTACCTACTTCGGCCACAATCGCCTCTACCGCAACCTGAAAGGCGGCGTAGACTATGAAGCGGTCGAAGAAAATCCCATG
>CAYUZM010000789.1:0-3583 GCA_964449665.1 uncultured Solibacteraceae bacterium | reverse complement strand
TGATGCTCGCAAGGTCATTCGTGTTGATGTCTGTTTACTCCGTTATGCTGGCAATGGCCGGCTGCTCCCCAGGAAGCGAAGGGAAGGTGGAACGTCCCGCGGGGGCCGCGGCGGCAACCATGGCCCCGGCGTCGCTGTTTGCCGATTACGACGTTGTCGACCTGAGCGTCACCGTGGCCGAGAACATGCCCGCGCATTGGGGAACGAGCCCGGCGTTCCAACGATGGACGTACAACTGGTTCCAGCAGGAGAAGGACCAGCACGGCAACGAGTACTTTACGCACGAGGGTCCGTACTTTGGGCAGGGGTACGTGATTGACGAACATACGGGGACGCAGTCGGATTTTCCGGCCCATTTCATTCCGCCGGCCAAATCGGGTCTGCCCGAAGCGGGCGAGATGGGCGAGATGACCGGCGAGAAGTATCCGCTCGAACGCATGATGGGACCCGCGGTGGTGATCGATGCCGGCGACATCCGCGACAAGGCCGAACCGGGGAAGAGCCCGGTAATTACGCTCGAACGCGTGAAGCAGTGGGAGGCGCAAAACGGACCGGTGCGACCGGGCGAGGTGGTGCTGTTCCGCAGCGGATATAGCGACGCTTACTACAAGCAGATGCCGGAGGGACTCCGGATGACCTTCCAGCCTGTGGTGACCAAGACCGCGCCCGGGTGGCCCGCGCCGGAACCGGCCGTGATGGACTATCTGCATGGGAAAGGCGTGTGGCATCTCGGCACCGACGGGTCGAGCATGGGGCCGTGCGAAGGCGGGAAGGCCGTGCACGTGGCCGGGCTGAAGCATGGGATGAGTTGGGAGGAGATGTTGACGAATATGGGCGCGCTGCCGGCGCGCGGGGCGTTCTATGTCGCGCTGGGCGTGAAGGTGCGCGGACAGAGTGGAGCGATTTCGCGGGCCGTGGCGTTTGTTCCGAAGAAGAAGAGTAACTAGCCACAGATGCACACCGAAACACACGGATAACGCCTATGTTTGAGTGGTTGCGGGCAAGCAAGAAGGCCGGTGCGAATGCCGCCGCGGAACCGTTGCGCGGGGCTCCGGAGGTTCGCCGGTTGAAGACATATCAGTCGGAGAACGGGTATGTCTATCAGTATTACTACGACGGTTGGCGTCCGGTGGCAGGCGGGCGCGAGTTTGTGTTCATGGCCACGGCCGCGCGGGGTGAGTATGGGGCGGTGGCGGTGACGATCGAGGAGCAGGCCATTCGGGCCTGGGAGGCGGCGCGGGGAAGGGAATTGATCTCCGCCGAGCAACACGCCGTGGCCAAGATGGCCCTGTTTGCGGCATTTGACGAGCGTACGCCGAAGGAAGTGGGAAGCCCGCCGGTGCGCGTGGACGCGGCGCGCATGGAGGAGATTCTGGAGCGCCTGGGGCGGGGATAACGCCGGCGCGGGGATGACGGCGGGGCGGGGATGACACCGGCGCGGGGGTAGTGCCGGCGCGACGCGAGCGCTCAAAAAGAAACTGCGCCGGTCCGGTTGGACGCGGCGCAGCAAGGGAGAACGCTCGATGAAGAGCAAGTGGAAAACTAGCGGTTCGAACGCGCGCGCTGGCGTCCGGCCAGAGCGACGGCGATGAGGCCGACGCCCATGATGGCGAAGGTGGCCGGTTCCGGGACGTCGGAGATGTAGTTCGCCGACAGGACCGTGTCGTTGTAGTCCTTGTCGCCGCGCGGACGGTCTTCAAATCCGAAGTAGTAGAGGCCGTTGCTGGTGTTGTGGAATGCCGCCGCGCGCAGGCCGTCGCTGTCGTCGGAGTGGAAGAGCAGGTCGTTGTTGTAGTCGCTCTTGATCCAGAGCCGGAATTCGCGGTCGGCGTCGAGTAGGAAGGTATCACCCACCGTGTCGAAGGTGTCGAACATGGGATAGTAACCTTCGTCGCCGAGGTACTGATAGCCAACCACGTTGTAGCGGGCGCCATACTGGCCGCCATGGAGCGTGAAAAGATACTTCCCGGCGCTCATCGTGAATGCCGTGGCCAGACCGCCTTCGCTGTAGTATTCGAGGTCAAGCGGATCGAGGCTGAGTCCGGAATTGATTCCGTTTTGTTTATTGGCGCAGCCGTTGATGGAGGCGCCCGCGGTCAGCACATAACCGACGCCGCAGCCGCTGCCATCGGCCGATGTGTAGTCCCAAAAGGGAGAACCGTTCTGGTTGGGATTGGAGCCAAAGGGCGTGAACGTGCCGGCGCCGTTGATGGGCGCCGCCGAAAGCGCTGCGCCAAAAAATAGGACCGTGAGGCCGGCGCGTAGGGTCGATAACTGCATTGATTTCCTCCGTGGGCGCATCGAGTCCGCGCCTCTATGGAAATCATGGCGGAGCGGATTGTATGGCGATAGGCCAGGACTTCCCAGAACGCGCGCCTTCCGGTACGTGGCGCGCCATCGGTCCTTGGTACTGGACTAAGGTCTCACCGCGAGGGTAGCCAGCGTGGGAGCGCGGCGGCTAAGTGGTCTACTTCGAATGGCTTGGGTAGAATGTCGTCCATGCCGGAATCGGTGCAGCGGTGGCGGTCGGTGGGAGAGGCGTTGGCGGTGACGGCGATGATGGGCACGGGTGGATGGCGCTTGATGGCGCGAATCCGCGTGGCGACCTGGTAGCCATCCATACGCGGCATTTGGCAGTCGAGAAGCACGAGTGAATAGTCCTGGCCGCGCGACTCGTAGAACGCGGTGGCCTCGACTCCGTCCGAGGCCAGATCGCGATCCAGTCCCATGCGTTCGAGTAGACGGTCGAGAATTTTGCGATTGACCGGGTTGTCTTCTGCCACCAGCACGCGGCCGCGGAACTGGGGAAACACGGGGGCTTTCACGGACGCCGTGGGCGTGGGCGCGGTGACGATGGGCAGGCAGAGACGGACCCGAAAGGTCGTGGACTGGCCGGGAACGCTCTCCACGTCGATCTCGCCATCCATCAGATCAACCAGACTCTTGGCGATGGTCAATCCAAGGCCCGTGCCGCCAAAGCGGCGTGTCACCGACGAGTCGCCCTGCGTGAACATCTCGAACACGCGCCCGATGGAGCCGGGCGCAATGCCCACGCCCGAGTCTTCGACGGTGATGTCGAACGTCGCGGATGCGGCTGTCCTGAACGGGCACTGCACGGAGAGACGGATCGTGCCGCGATCGGTGAACTTCACGGCATTGCCCAGAAGATTGAGAAGCACCTGGCGAATTTTCGGTTCATCGCCCAACAGTTGTTTCGGGCAGTTGGAGGCAAAGACCAGTTGAAGGGCGAGTCCCTTGTCGGCGGCGCGTCCCTCCCACAATCGAACGGCGAAGGCGACGGTTTGTTCGAGGTCGAAAGGGCGCGGGTCGAGTTCCATGCGGCGGGCCTCGATCTTGGCGAAATCGAGCACATCGCTGAGCAGGGCCGTGAGGTGGGCGGCTGAGGCGGCGGTGGTTTCGGCGTACTCGCGTTGCTCGGCATCGAGGCGCGTGGTGAGCAAAAGGCTGGCCGTCCCCATTACCCCGTTGAGCGGCGTCCGGATCTCGTGGCTCATCGTGGCCAGGAACTCGTTTTTCGCCTGCGCGGCCACGCGCGCCGTTTCCAGAGCTTCTTCCACTTGCC
>CAYUZM010000788.1:0-3588 GCA_964449665.1 uncultured Solibacteraceae bacterium | reverse complement strand
GGGCGAGTTTGACTGGCGTCGGACGTCATTTGGCTGCGATGTGGACACCGGAGGCCAGTTGCGCGGTCTGGATGGAGTGCGCGCCGGCCTCGTGGCGTCGCCGGTTGTGGACTCGGTCACAAGCGGGCTGTGCGGCGGTGGGTTCATCCTCTACCAATCGGGGGCGGAGGTGGTGTTGTCCGACGGCGTGGAGCGCTACGCGCTGGCGCTTCCCGAGGGCGCGAAGCTGGCGCTTAGCGAAAGGATGGCGGTGGCGGCGAGTCCGGTGTCAGGCGAGTTGCACTACTGGAGAGACGGCGCGTGGCACTTGTCGCCGGCGGGTGTGGAGAGCAGCCTGGCGGCGTTGCGGGTTGAGGGGGGGAGGGTGATGCTGCTGTCGGCGGACCACTTAAATGCTATAAATATAGTATCTGGGGCTTTGGAGCGGTCGGATCCCGTGTCCGCTTTTTCGCAGGTCGTCTCGGTGCTCTCGGCCGGATCAATTCTTACGGTTGTAGATGAACGCTGGTCGCATTGCTCCGGCGGAGGTTGCTCCGATTTGGGCAACGCGCCACCGGAGATCGATTCGCTCGTCCCCCTGCGCGACGGCTGGTTGGCGGCGCCGACGCGTTCGGGTACGGTTCATGCCGTGCGCGTGACGGACGGCCGCGTTGAGAGTTTCTTGCTTCCGGGGAGTGCACAAGAGGGGAGTGCAGAAGAGGGGATTACCCACGAGGGGAGTGCACAAGAATGATCCGGCATCTCGCACCCGTGGTTTTTGCGATGGCGTTGACGGCGCCGCTTTCCGCCGAACTGACGCTGTACTTTGTGGAACCGGATTTGAAAGAGACTCCAGTGGGGGGACGCATCACCGTGCCCGAGGTTGCCGCGGGCGACTTCGTTGACCTCCGGCTGCGCGTGCGCAATACGGGCACGACGAACGAATCGGTGAGCAGCTTCCTGGTGCGCGGCGCGGGCTTCTTTCTGCGCGAAGTACCGGGGCTGCCCTTCCTGCTGGTTCCGGGCCTGAACATGGAGGCGCGCCTGCGCTTCCAACCAACCGGCGCGGGATCGTACAGCGGCACGCTGTTGTTGAACGGTTCGCAGGGGTTGGTGATGGGGCGGTCGCCGGATGTGGCATCGCTGTGGGCGCAAGGGAGCGCGGGCTGGCAATTGGTGTCGAACGTCGAGGCAGTGGACTTCGGACGCGTGCAGGCGCACACGGTTTCGACGGTGCTGTTTGCATTTCGAAATACGGGTTCGATTCCAGTGACGGTGCGTTCGGCGCTGTTGTCGCCGGGCGCGTTTGAGTTGGCGCAGGCGCTGGAACTGCCTCTCACGCTCGCGCCGGGTGCGGACCTGGCGTTCGCGGTGAAATTTGTGCCCACGCGCGGGGGCGTGTTTCGATCCACATTCGATGTGGATGGGCGGGTGGTGAACTTCGCCGGCAACGCCTTCGAACCGCCGCTGCCCGAGCCGCTGCTTTCCTTCGATTCCGCGGCGTTTGAGAGTGGCCGCCAGGAGGCGCTGCGCATTCGCTTTGCCGAACGCGCGCAGGGGAACGGTTTGATGCGGCTGACGCTGACGTTTACGCCGCAGCAAGGTTCACCCGACGACCCGGCCATTCAGTTCATCGCCAACTCGTCGCGGACCATCGCGTTCAACGTCCGGCCGGGCGACGAAGCGCTGAGTTGGAATGGCGACCCGAAGATTATTTTCCAGACTGGCACAACGGCGGGGACGATTCGCTTTTCGGTGGCCTACGATTCGTCGACGCGCGCGCTCGATTACGCGATCGCGCCCGCCCCACCGAAGCTCGATACGGCGCGCTTGCTGCGATCGCTGAGCACGATCAGTTTGACGCTTACCGGTTTTGACAACACACGGTCCATTTCGACGCTGGCCTTCACCTGGTATCACAAGGACGGCTCGGTGATTGGGGGCGGCCCGCTGGTGAGCCATGTGGGGACGATCTTTGGGACGTACTTCCGCAATTCGGCCGGCGGCAGCGGGTTTTCGGCGACGGCGTCGTTTCCGGTGAGCGGGTCGACGGAGAACGTAGTGGCTCTGGAGATCGAAGCGGTGAACGGCGCCGGGAGCACCCGCGCCGCGCGGATCGCATTTTAGCCATGATGGAGGTGTGATTCCCGTCGCACTCACCATTGCCGGTTCGGATCCGAGCGGAGGGGCCGGGCTGCAAGCCGACCTCAAAACGTTTCACCAGTTTGGTGTGTATGGCGAGGCCGTTGTGACGCTACTCACCGTGCAGAACACGCATCGTGTTTCGCGGGTGGAGGTGATGGCGCCGGATCTGGTGATCGACCAGTTGGACACGGTGATTGAAGACATTCCGCCTGGAGCCGCGAAGACGGGGGCGTTGGGGAATCGCGAGGTGGTGGAAGCGCTGGCGGCGCGCGCGCTGGCGCTCAGCTTTCCGTTGGTGGTCGATCCTGTGATGATTAGCAAGCATGGTACGCCGCTGCTGGGCGACGACGCGGCGGAAGCGCTTCGCGCGCGGCTGCTGCCGCTGGCCACGGTGATTACGCCGAATGTGTTTGAGGCGCAGGTGCTGGCGGGGCGGAAGATTGAATCGCTCGACGATGCGCACGATGTGGCGCGGGCGATTTGCGATTTGGGGGCGCGCGCCGTGCTGGTGAAGGGCGGGCATCTCGGCGAAGGCGGCGCGACCGATGTGTTGTGTGTGGGTGGCGAGTTTCATGTTTACCCGGCACCGCGCGTGGAAACCAAGCATACGCACGGCACTGGCTGCACGTATTCGGCGGCGATTACGGCGTGTCTGGCGCTGGGGTTGGATATTCCACAGGCGGTCGCCCGGGCGAAGCGGTTCATCGCGCGCGCCATCGAAAAGAACCCCGGCCTCGGGGGAGGCCAGGGTCCGGTAAATCATTTTGTGGAGACGGATTAGGTGCTGCGCGGCGTGGTGCAGTCGTGCGATGCGGCGGGTCGGCCCGCTGCGTGCGCCCTAGTATTTCGGCACGGACGGATCGACCTGATCGGACCAGGCCGTGATGCCGCCCTTGAGGTTCGTCAGCTTCGAGAAGCCTTGCGTCTTGAGGAAGTCGATTGCCTTGGCCGAACGTCCGCCCATTTTGCAGTGCACGATCATGTCGGCGGCGGCGTCGAGTTCGCTGAGCCGCTTGGGCAGTTCACCGAGCGGGATGAGGATCGAACCGGGGATGCGGCCGATTTGGAATTCGTGCGGCTCGCGCACATCGAGCAGCACGAACTGGTCGCCGGAATCGATCTTGGCCTTGAGGCCCTTGGCGTCAATCTCGCCCATCGCTAATGCTCCTCCTACCGGCTGCGGCGGCGGGGCTGCCGGAATGCCGCAGAACTGTTCGTAGTCGATCAACTTGGTTACGGTGGGGTTGTCCCCGCATGCGGGGCATTCGGGATTGCGCCGCAGCTTGAGCTCGCGGAACTTCATGCCGAGAGCGTCGTAGAGCATGAGGCGGCACACCAGCGGATCACCCTTGCCGAGTATGAGCTTCACCACTTCGGTTGCTTGAATGAGGCCGACGACGCCGGGCAGAATGCCGAGCACGCCGCCCTCGGCGCAACTGGGAACAAGGCCTGGGGGCGGCGGTT
>CAYUZM010000787.1:978-3597 GCA_964449665.1 uncultured Solibacteraceae bacterium | reverse complement strand
GGGAGGTCGGCGGGAGGTCGCCGAGGCCCAGGCCCGGCGGCATGGCCTGTTCGCCGCCGCTGGGATTCGCCGCGGGCGGGCGCAAGCAGTTGGTGAGTACGGGCGCGCACCGCGCGATTTCGTATGAACCGGAGACGGGGAAGGAGATCTGGCGGGTCGAGTATGGCGATGGTTTTTCGAACGTGCCGCGGCCGGTTTATGGGCACGGGTTGGTGTATCTCCTGTCCGGTTTCTACACGCCGCAACTGATGGCGGTCCGTCCGGAAGGGAAGGGAGACGTGACCAAAACCGAAGTCGCCTGGCAGACCACGCGCAGCACGCCGCTGACGCCTTCCCCGTTGCTGGTGGGCGGCGAACTCTACATGATCAGCGACAACGGCATTGCCTCCTGTCTCGACGCGAAGACCGGGAAGTTGCACTGGCAGCAGAGGCTGGGCGGGAATCACTCGGCTTCGCCGATTTATGCCGACGGCCGCGTCTACTTCCTGAGCGAAGAGGGTGACGCGACGGTGATCGCGCCGGGGAAAACGTTTCAGAAGCTGGCCACGAATTCGATGAACGCGCAGACGTTCGCCTCGATTGCGGTGTCGGGCGGGTCGTTCTATGTCCGGACGGCGGAGGCGCTGTATCGCATTGGCGGGCGCTAGCGCCGGCACAGCCAGGTGACCAGCGTCAGCAGGACGCTCAAGATCACGCACGTGACGATGGGGAAATAGAACGTGGTGTTCCTGCCGCGCCAGACGATGTCGCCGGGCAGGCGGCCGATGGGCAGTCCGAACTTTTCGGCGGCGGTGATGGCGAGGCCGATCACGAAAAGAACGGCCCCGGCAATGAGGATGTAGCGGCCCACTACACCGAATATACGCGCCCTTTGTGCGCGCCGACCAGGATCTGGAACAGGCGGTGCGCGATCAACTCGTGCAGCGTGAGCAGTTCCTTGTTCGCGGCGACCAGGCTGGCGACATCCTTCGGATCGCCGCCGCCCCCGGCGCGCAGCGCGGCAGAGGCTTCGCGGATGACCGCGTCTTCCATCACTTCGCCCGCCATCTCCCAGAGCGTGATGAAGCGGTCGACGGCGGTGGTGAAGCTGACGGCGAAGACGCCCCAGTTCGAAGTCGTGCGCGGCGGCTTGTAGTCGAGATTGAACGGGCCGTTGTAGCCGTGGCTGCGCAGGAGCACGAGCACGTTGAGCCAGTCGAGCGGATTGACAAGGCCGACGGCGATATCGACGTCGTGCTTCAGGCGGTAGCCGTCGTTGATGTCGAAGTGGAAGAGCTTTTTGCACATGAGGGCGCGGGCGAGGGCGGCACGCGGCGCAGCGCCCCACATGAGCTCGTGCAGGTACTCGGGGTTTAGGCCCACCATGTCGGGATGCTTCAACAGGCCGGAGAAGATGAAGGCGAGCATGGCGTCTGAGGTGGGCAGCAGGATCTCGGCCTGCGGCTCGAAGGGCTTGGCTTCCAGGCAATGTTTCATCGTGGGGCGGCCCATCGCCTTGGCCTTGGCGATGTCGGCCTCGCAGGCGGCGTTCATGCCGTCGGCGAACCACTGCAGGGTTTGCGTCTCTTCGACCGCGCCCTGCACCTGATAGCCGAGCGAGCCGGGCCAGTAGACGACGTAGCTGGCGCCGAGATCGTGGCCGATGTTGACGGTATTGGCGAGGCGCGAAGCGGCGTAGGTGCGCACTTCGGGGGCTTCGGCGGCGGCGCTGGCGGCCCACACGGCGTGGTGGAAGGTTTCGGTGGTGACCATCGAGCAGGCGACGCCGTTGGCCTTGAGCGATTTGTCGATGGCGGAGACGATCTCATCCTGTCTGGCGGTGCCGATGGCGTCCGTGGGGATGACGTCGGTGTCGTGGGTGGTCCAATGGCCGATGCCGATTTCGGCGTAGTGTTCGATGACGGTTTCAAACGAGACGGGCGTGCGCGTGGGGGCGTGAAACAGCGCGTGGCCTTCGTAAGCGGCAGCCCATTGCGGTCCGGTGAGGAAGAATTTGCGGCGCTGTTCGGGCTTGTAGGAGCCACCGCAAGCGGTGAGCAGGCGTTCAACAAGGGACTGCTGCTGAGAGACGGGAAGGGGTGCCATAAGGCATTAGTGTACACGCAGGCCGGGCCCGCTACACTGTAGCGATGAGCGCTTCTTCGAGGGTGTTGCTATTCGCCGCGGCCGTTGCGTGGGGGCAGACGCCGCCGTCGCCGCCCGCGTCACAAGCACCGCCCACCACCACCGGCTTCGACCATTCGGCCGCCGCCACCCGCAAGGGCGCCGACAACCTGATGTGGTACCAGATGCTGGGCCCGGTGGCCGATATCGACATCGTTCAATACCCGGGGCTGCCGCCCACGCGGATTACGAATCCGCCCGGGCAGGGGGGGGGGAAGCTGCGACTCCGGACCGCGCCGGTGGGGTTTTTACTGGATGGCAAGCGGGGGTCGGGCATAAAGTGCATGCCCATGCGGCTCGGCGAGTCCGATCGCTCCGGACGCCGCCGACCGGAAGAGGGCGGGGACGCCTTCGTCATCCCGGCCGATCAAGTCCTCGTGGCCATTGGACAGACGCTCGATCTGCAGAAGATCAGCAACAGCGTGCAAATCGAATCGCGCAACCAGACGTTCATTC
>CAYUZM010000787.1:0-968 GCA_964449665.1 uncultured Solibacteraceae bacterium | reverse complement strand
CCGCACTCGTGCAATACACGGGGCTGCCGCCCACGCGGAGTACGAATCCGACCGGGCAGGGGGCGGGGAATCCGGTGATCGTGACGGCTTATACGTTTCTGCCGAAGAAGCTCGACCGCGCGAAGAAGCACCCGTTTCTCATCTATTCGCATGGCGGCGTGCACGCGAATTTCAACACGAGTTCGGCGCACATTGTGCGGGAATTGGTTGAGCAGGGCTATCCGGTGATTGCGCCCGATTATCGCGGCTCGACGGGATATGGGCGAGGTTACTACGAACTGATCGACTATGGCGGGCGCGAGGTGGACGATGTGTATCGCGCGCGGCAGTGGATGCTCGATACCTATTCGTTCCTCGATCCGCAGCGCGTGGGGTTGATCGGCTGGAGCCATGGCGGGCTGATCACGCTGATGAACCTGTTCGAGCATGGCGGCGATTTCGCCGTGGGGTATGCCGGCGTTCCGGTGAGCGATCTGGTGGCGCGCATGGGTTACAAGACGGAGAGCTACCGGCGACTGTTTTCGGCGTCCTATCACATTGGCAAGACCGCAGAAGAAAATGTCGGCGAGTATTTGAAGCGTTCGCCAATGGAGCATGCGGCGAAGCTGCGCACGCCGCTGCTGATTCACACCAACACGAACGATGAGGACGTGAATGTCCTGGAGGTGCGGCGGCTGATTACGGCGCTCAAGGCCGAGGGGAAGCAGTTCGAGTACAAGATCTACGAGGACGCGCCGGGCGGGCACGCCTTCCGCCGGATCGACACGCCGCTGGCGCGCGAGTCGCGTAAAGAGGTGTATGCGTTTCTGGCGCGGTATTTGAAGCCGTAGGGCGCGGACGCCGGCCTTCGCCTTACGGCTGCGTCTTCACCGCCGGCAGCGCCACGGGCTTTTGTGGTTCGAAGAGTCCGAAATTGAAGACCGCGGTCGCCGAGCAGATCGCCACGTACTGCTTGCCATCCACCGCAT
>CAYUZM010000786.1:0-3599 GCA_964449665.1 uncultured Solibacteraceae bacterium | reverse complement strand
TTGGCGTCCGTTTTCAACCCGGGAGCGTTCTGGAGGGCCTACACGCCGACAACCCGCGGCAGCCGGCCGTTGAGGGGCCCCGTCAGCGGCGCCGAAATCGCCGCGCCCAACTGCGAGTTTCCGCCCGATTGCAGCAGGCTCGCCGATTGCGACGACGGCGTCCCCGCGGTGGATGCCGACGCCGGCGCCCGCCCCACCGTCAACAGCGCGACAATCTCATTGGATTGCAGCGGCGGGTCTGACCGGTAGCTGATGTTCAACTTATTGGGCGGCCCGGAAAGGTTGATCGTCACCGTAATGCCGCGGGCCTTGGTTTCCAGATCGAGATTCACGAATGGCTCGATCTTCACCGGGTTGAAAAATCCGATCTCGCCGCGCGTGATCAGATACTGGTTGCCGAAAAACTGGATCTCGCCCTCGTTCACCGAGACCCGCCCGAGCAGCGCCGGACGCGCCGCCGTGCCGCGCAGTTTCAGGTCCGCCTCCGGTTGAATGTCGCGCGTGAGCGACGTCTGCAACTCGGCGTCCGCGCTGGTCCCGATTTTCACATCCAACTGCATCCCGCGCAGCGAGCGGTTCTGAATCGGGTCCACGGGCGTCGACCGCGCCGCGTCGGCCAGGATGCTGCCCAAGTCCGTCTTCGGGTTCAGTCCCAGGCGGTTCACCACCACGGTGCCCGAGAGCAGGCTTTGCGCGGACGTACCCGTCAGGTTCAGGTCTCCGTCAAACGTCGTCGAAACCGCCTCCGGATAACGCAGCCGCACGCGCGAAGCATGCGCGTTCAGCCGGTAGATCAACTGGCTTGTGCTGAAGCCCACGAATCCGCCCAGGGTCAACTCGCCGCCGCCGGTCACCGCGGAAAACTTCTCGATCGTCGCCCGGTTACGGTCGAACCGCACCGTACCGTTCACCTTTTCCAACCCGTTCGGCACGCCTTCCAGATAGAACGACGCGTTCTGCAATCCCATCGAACCGAGAATCTGCGGGCGCTCGAAGTCGCCCCGGATCTGCACGTCCACCTGCGCCTGCCCGGTCGCCAGCAGGTCCGGCTCGATCATTGAAAGCCCCGGCAGATTCATTTTGCCGAGAATGTCCAGGTTCAACGGCGAACGTCCGCGAAACCCGATGGTTCCCGCCACTTGGATGTCGGTCCCTTCGCCCACCATATGCGCCGTCGTGAGCCGCACGCCGTCCTTGTCCAAGAACGCCAGCAGCGGACCGCTGTTGCGCAGCGCGAACCGGTTGGCGTCGGCCGCGCGCTTGGGATCCGTAATCGACTCGCGCAGGAACGGTCTCAATTCGGCCCGCGTCAATTTCGCGTTTGCCGTCCAGTTCATCGGGTCGAGTATCGGGCCGGAGAATCCGATTTCCCCCTCGAACACGCCGCGCGCGGGAAGCTGGGTCGCCGGATCGATCACGCCCAGGTCCTGCAGCGTGGTGAGCGTCACGTTGCGGAACGAGAACTGCCCCAACCCAAACCCCGACGAGCCAAGCGACCACTCGGTGCTCCCGTTGATCTGCGCGCCTCCCAAAATCGCGGACGCCTTCAGGGTCACCAACTGGTCTTTGGTGGAAAGGTCGCCCCCCACCTCGCCCAGCGGCATGTTTTCCACCTGCAGGTTCGGCACCAAGACCCGGCCCTGAATCGAGCTTACGCGCGCCACCCCGTTCACCATCCGGATCGCCCCGCTCAGGTCGGCGTCCAGATCTCCGCGAAATCCCTTCCGGATCGTTTGCAGGTAGTTCCACTGCTGCAGCGTGAAATCGTGGCCGGAAAACTTGAATTGCGCCGTCGCGTTGCGCCAGTCGCCGTCCGGCGCGCTGACCGCGCCCGACGCCGTCGCCCGCCCCGGTCCGGCCGCAATCGCCGCCGAGGCGATGTCCACCTCGTTGCGCGTGGCGCGAAACTCCGCCGTGAACGATTGCACCTGCTCCTTCCACGCCGTCGCGCCCGTTGCGGCGATGTTACCCACAACCGCGGGCGAACCATAGGTTCCTTCCAACCGCACGGACGCCCGCACGGCGCCGGTTAGCGGAACGCCGCGCTGCCCCGCCAGATCGAGCAGCGTCTCGACGCGCGGCGCCGTCACCCGCAGGTTCGCCGACACACGGCTCGCCGCCACCGGACGCCAGCCGTCCAACCCCAGAGTGCCATCGCCCTCGACGACCGCATCCGCCGCCCGCACGCGCGCCGCGCGCAGGGTCAACGCCGACGGCTCCAGCGCATAATCCGCGTCCACGCTCTCCACGCGCCTGCCTTCGAACACGGCCGGGCCCGCGCTGAAATGCCCCGCCACGCGCCCGCGTTCGATCGAACCGTTCCAGGCTCCTTCCATGCGCAACTGCCCACGGTCGAGCGCCACCGGCAGCCCGACGGGCGGCTCTTTCGACAACATACGCAGCGCCGGAAGCAGATCGTTCAGATCCGATGACAACAGCGAGAATCGCAATTGCCTCTGCGGGTCGCCTTCCAGGTGCAGGCTCGTGTGCGGCAGCGCCAGGCTCCCGGCCTCCACCCGCACCTCGCCTCGCGCGCTTTCATACGACGCCTTCAACGACCCGCTCACCGGCTGCTTACCCACCGCCTCGCCGCCCGCCTGTTCCGGCGCGGCCACGGCCAAATCCACATCGGCCCGGAATGCACTCGCCGTGCCCTCCACCAACACCGGTCCGCTCACGACGCCCGCCCACACGAGCGGAATATCGGACTTCGTGCTCTGATTTTGCAGCGCGTACAGCCGTTCCAGCTCCAGCTCCGACGCCGTCCCCTCCACCCGGAACCTCCCGCTATATTCAATCCGCGCCCGTCCCGCAAACGAACCGCCCAGCGCCGAGGCGCGCAAATCCTCCACCGCCGCCACGCCGGGCCCCGCCTTCCAATTCGCGCTGCCCGACGCGCCGCCAATGCGAATCCCGCGTGTCGCATACTCCAGGCCGCTGGCCGACGCGGTGCCCTCCGCCGCCCAAGCCCGCCCCGCGCCCGCCGTCAGACGCCCCTTCACGCGCACTTCGCCACTCGACTCAATGGGCAATCGCAGCGGCTTGTGTAAATCCGCCACGAACACGCTCCCCTCGCCCTTGACCGTCACGCCCGGATTGTTCCAATCCCGCAGCGTCACGTTCATTTTGACCGCACTCTTGCCCAACGCCACTTCCGCCTGCGCCATCTCCATGCCCGCCGCGTCGATTCGCACCGGAGCCCGCAGATCGAAGTTCACCGGCACCGCCAGCGGTTCGGCGAGCGTCGATTGCCGCATTGATACGCTGCCCGCATACGCACGCGCGGCGCGGTTGAACTGTAGCTTCGCCTCCACGTCGCGCGCCACCAGATCGATGGGCACAACGCGGTCCTCGTAGTGGACGCGCGCGCCCTGGATTGTCCACTGTCCGAACCCCAGATCGAGCACCGTCGCCCCCGGAGCACGATCGCGCCAGTAACGCTGGGCCGGGCCGAACTCGGTGAAGGCACTCCAGCCGTCAATGCCGCGGGCGAAGTCATCGTCGCGGCGAGTTTCCGAAAGCCAGCGCGGGTCGAGCAAGAGCGTCACGCGCCGGCCCGCTCCCTGGCCGCTGATGACGCCGACCATGTCGTCCTTCGC
>CAYUZM010000785.1:0-3607 GCA_964449665.1 uncultured Solibacteraceae bacterium | reverse complement strand
CGAGACGTATGAGTGCACGTTCGGCTTCCGCGGACAATTCTTCGGGATAGGCAGACACCACGCGCAAAGATCCGTTCAAGATGAGGATCTGCGCCTCCTCGGGGCGGATTGAGCGGAACTCGTCGCGCAGGGTGCGTGTGGAGATCTCCGCGAGAGCACCGGCCAGTTCCACTCCCGTCGCTCCTCCGCCGACGATAGTGAACGTGAGCGAGGCGCGCGCGAGCTAAATCGCACTGCTTATCGTCTCCGGATACAGGGATTTAAAGGCCGGGGCCAGGCGCGACTCCGACGACCTCAAACCCGTCCACCCAGATCCAGGAGCCGCCCGAATTTGGGTTGTGCGTGCCTGTCAATTCAATCCGCAGACTATGCGCACCTGCGGATAAGCCCATAACGGAGTATGCGACCGATTGAGCCTGGGAAGGCAAAAGGTAGGTATCGACCGTAGCTTTCAGCACACCGTCCAGGTAGACCCGTGCGATACCCGACCATTCGTCCCGATACGCAAGCCAGATAATGCTGGCGCCGTTGAAGCTGACGGTTACGCTGGAACCGGCATCCACGGCCAACACGGCGCTGCCGCCGCTTTGCACGGGATTTGTGTTCAGGAACCACGTGCCGGCGTAGGTCAACGCTGCATTGTTCTGTTCTATACGTCCAGTGGCGGCGGTAACGCCACCCTTTACACCTTCCCCGTTCTCGATCTCGAAGCCGTCGAGCCAGATCCACGAACCGTTTCCGTTGACGTCTCTTACGTGTATCACTTCGATCGACAAGGTGTGCGGCCCCGGGGCAAGACCTCGGGCCGTGAAAAGCCCGCGCTGATACTGAGTGGCGAGACCGTAGGTGTTTACCGTATTCAAAGTGCCATCGAGATACACTCTGGCGACGCCAGACCATGGGTCCGCCACGCCGAGCCAGGTAATGGCCGTTCCGGTAAACGAAATCGCCGCGCGCGCGCCAAGCGCGTTGGTTAGCACGGCGGAGCCTCCGCTATTGGGTGTGCCTCCATTTCTGTACCAATCGCCACTGTAGGTGATGCTAGGGTCGGTCTCCTCGACGCGGGTGGTCGAGGCCGTTTGGGCCTGGCCGGCAATGGTGCATAGGATCAGCGCCACCGGAAGAAGAAGACGGCATACAAGGCAACTACGGCTCAACATGAAGCCTGTAAGTGCACGATGGTGGCCGTTGTCTACCGGGTCCGCACGATCGTGACATGAGGCGCCACCTTAGGGGCCGAAACCCTCGACCCTAGGGTGCCATCCCAATTTTCCCAGCAGTGCTATCCGAATAAACTTGCTGCTTGAAGGCACCTCAAGGCACTTCGCGGCCAGTCGTGGAAAAGTCCCGCTTGCGCCGCAAAGCATTAGAAACAAAGGTGAACATCCTGGTGGCGGTGAGCCCACCCGGCTTGTTTCAGGTCATTCAATACCTGTTCTCGGGCAGGCCGGAGTTTGAAATCGTGGGAAGCCCGCGCGACGCCAGGGGAATGGCGCGGCACAGCCTACAGTCTCAGCCCGAACTCATCGTGTCGAACGTAAAACCGCTGGGAACCAGCGTTTGCGACACGGTCCGCTCACTCAAGCGGCTGCATCCCGCCTCCAAACTCATTCTGATCTGCTCCGTTAGGGAATTTGCGCTTGAGGCGCGACGATGCGGCGCCGATGCCTGCCTCGACGCGGAAGCGCTCGTTGGACTCCTGCTACAAACCGCGCAACGCCTGGCCCTCGCCCGCCAAGCCGAGTTGTTGCCGCCCAAGAAAGAATCAACATGACTATCAACTTTGTGCGCGTGCTTCTGTGCGGCGTGACGGCGGTGATGGGAATCGCCACCGCCGCCCTGACGGGTACGGGCGTCTATGTTCCGCCCGACTACAACAGCTTCCAACCGCCAGTCGTGGGCGGCAGCTATACCGACCCGGTTTTTGGAACGACGGTCAAACGCATCTCAAATGCACTCGCCACGCCGAACGCAGACCGCGGAGGCACTCTCACGTGGGTCACGGACGAGTATTCGACGATGAGTCCGTTCAACAACGACAACTCCAGAATCCTCCTGCTGCATCAGAGTTATTTCGGACTCTATGACGGCACTGGGGTCTATCTGCGCGACCTTCCCCTCGAGATCGGCGCATCCAGTGAGCCCAGGTGGTCGAGGAAGGACAACCACACGATCTACTATGTGCGCGGCAATCAGCTCAAGACGTACGACACTGCGAGCGGCGCAGTGAGTGTGGTGCACACTTTCAGCGAATACACGGCGATCAGCGGGAAGGGCGAGGCCGATATCTCCCTGGACGGCGATCACTTTGTGTTCGCGGGCGACGGCCGGCAAGTGTTCGTGTATGAGATCAGCACGGACCGCAAGTCCCCTGTGTTCGATACAGCGGGCCGCAGCTTCGACAGCGTGTACATCACGCCCGACAACAACGTTACCCTCACCTGGAACCAGGCTGGCAGCGTACGTTACACAGGCATCGAGCTATTTAGCCGCGACATGGTCTTCCAGAGACAACTGGCTCGCGCAGGCGGGCATATGGATGTCACTCGTGACACCGATGGCAGCGAAGTGTTGGTCTGGACCAACTCCAATGATCCACAGCCGATCTGCAACAACGGCATTGTGAAGATTCGCATGGCGGATGGGCAGCAAACTTGCTTGGTCTCCTTCGATTGGAGCTTGGCCGTGCATGTTTCCGCTCCCGACAACAAGGGCTTCGCGTATGTCGAAACTTATGCGCCCGGCAATCCCGCCCCACCCAGCGGTTGGACGGCGTACACCAACGAGCTAATGCAGGTGAAGCTCGACGGCTCCGAGGTGCAGCGGCTCACCCATTACCGCAGCCGCCCTTGGAACAGCTACAACTGGCAGCCCAAAGTTTCGACGAGCCGCGATGGCAGCCGTGTGGTCTACAACAGCAATTACGATTTGCAGGCGACCGCGGGTTTGCCTGCGGAATATAGCGACGTTTATCTGATGGTGCTCGACAACGCGTCCGTTCCTGCACCGGCGCCAACTCCTGCGCCAGCACCCCCTCCGGCGCCAGCACCCGCGCCTGACACGCCGACAGCGCCAGTTCCCACTTCGACTCCCACCGTCGCGCGATTGGAGCAGGACAAGCCGGCGATTCAGAGCACCGGGCCATGGTTTCGCATCAACGGCGCGGCCTATAGCGGCGGCTCCGCCGTTCAGGCAATGGACCCGGGAGCTCAAGTCCAACTCGCCTTTACTGGAACGGGCGTGAAGTGGATTGGCTATCGCGATCCGTGGTCAGGGGTGGCGAAAGTCTATTTGGATGGCGTGTTGAAGGCGACGATCGATACCTATTCGTCGGCAACGCAGGCGCAGGCAGTGATCTACTCGGTGAGCGGACTTGCCAATACGGCCCACAACCTTAGGCTAGTGGTGACATCGAGAAGGAAGGTGACCACCGCAGCTTCGAAGTCACGAACCATCTACGGAGATTGGGTCTGGGTGGACGCATTCGATGTGACGGCTGTAGTCCCCACGGAGGCAACAACAGTTTCCACGGCCCCGGCTCCGTCGCCCACACCGGTGTGAATCTCACCGGCGGCGAAGGCGAATTCTTTACCCTCCTGGGGCCCTC
>CAYUZM010000784.1:0-3607 GCA_964449665.1 uncultured Solibacteraceae bacterium | reverse complement strand
GGCGAATCGGAAGCGACGAAGTCGATGTACGGTTTGGACGACGCCGAAACGCGCGATTTCGGATGGCAGTGTCTGATGGCCCGGCGGCTGGCCCAGCGCAACGTGCGCTTCATCCAGATCAATCACGAATACCGCGCCGGAAACGAGGTCGGCTGGGACGCGCACAGCGAACTGATCCGCCTGCACACGCGCACCGCCTATCAGGTGGACAAACCCATCGCCGCGCTGCTTACCGACCTCAAGTCGCACGGACTACTCCAAGACACCCTGGTTGTCTGGGGCGGCGAGTTCGGCCGCACGCCGATCGCGCAGGCGGGTGATGGCCGCGACCACAATCCCTACGGCTACACGATGTGGATGGCCGGAGCGGGTGTCAAGAAGGGTTTCGTCTACGGAGCCACCGACGAGTATGGCTATTACGCGTTGGAAGATCGCATGCACATTCACGATCTCCACGCGACCATGCTGCACCTGCTGGGGCTTGACCACAAGCGGTTGACCTACCTATACGGCGGGCGCGCTTTCCGCCTGACCGACGTGCACGGGAACGTCGCCGAAAAGATCCTCGACGTCTGACCGCGCGCCGCGGCCGCTTCCGCGCACCCCTACAGGAGCGGCCGAAGCGAATCCAAGATGCGCGCCACGTCCCGTTCGCCGTTATAGAGGTGAATCGATGTCCGCACGCGGCCGTCTCCTGCCCAAACGACCACGCCTTTCTGGCGTAGCGCCGCACCCAACTCCTCTGGTCGGTCATGAGCGAAGGAGATGATGCCGGACGAGAACCCGGCGCCAGCGGGAGTGAGCAGCCGCAGTCCAAGGGCTTCCAGGCCGGCGCGCAGGTCCGCTACGACCGGCGACAGGGTGGAGTGGATTCTTTCGACGCCCGTTTCGAGCAGACAATCGAGACCGGCCTTCAAGACAAAGATGGCCGGAAAATTGGGCATCCCGGGTTGAAGCGCGGCGGCCCCTTCTTTCCAGTGGAAGCGTTCGAAGCGGTCCTCGTGAAAGATGGTGTCGAGCGAATACCATCCCGCCGCACCCGGTTCCAGACACTCGCGCAAAGCGGGCGCGATGTAGGTAAGGCCCAAGCCATGAGTGCCTAGCAGCCACTTATAGCTGCTCGACACGAGAAAATCGACGCCCTCCAAGGGAACAGGCACGCGGCCAAGCGCCTGGGTGGCGTCCACGCAGAAGAGCGCGCCAAGCCGGTGCGACGCCTGGGCCAGTTCGGGAAGAAAAGGAATCCGCGTGCCCGACTTATAGCTCACCGCGCTCACGGACACGAGCCGCGTTCGGGCGCCCATTTGATCTTTGAAGTCGCTGAGGTGGACTTCGCCATTGCGGGTAGCGACAAGCCGGATTTTTACGCCGAAGCGGCGCAATCGCAGCCAAGCCACCACATTCGAAGGAAACTCGAGATCGCTGAGTACGACTTCGTCGCCCTCCCGCCAATCGAGCGAATTCGCGAGCAAATTCAGGCCTTCCGATGCGCTGCCCAGTAGCGTCACGTTCCCGGGCGCGGTACCGAGCAACCTGGCGGCGGCGCATTCGGTCTCTCGATGGCTCTCATACAGGGCGGGCCGCCCGTCTGATCCCGTGCCCTTTAGCCGCAAGTACTCTTCCATCGCCGTGGCCGCTTCCACCGGCGGCAATCCTTCAGCGGCTGTATCCAGGTAGCAAACCTTCGCCGTCAACGGGAAGCGCGGCCGTGCGGCGAGAGTCAACGTCGTTTCGCTCATTCAAACCATAGTAGGAAACGGCGATAGAACTCTTCCGCCTGAACGACCTGGCTGCATTCGACGTATTCCACAGCGGCGTGCGCGAGATCAATACTGCCGGGTCCGAAAATGATACTGGGCACGCCCTTCCGAGAGAGCTTGCTCGCGTCGCTTCCGTAGGGAACTCCGACTAACTCATCGGGAAGGCCCATCTGCCGCAAGACTTTCCCCGCCGTTTGGGCGACGGCAGAATCGGCAGCGGTTTCCAGGGCCGCATCGACGAGCATGGGCGGATCGATCCATGCGTCGAGTGCGCCCACCTCCTTGCGTACGCGGGTCAGTAAGGCTTCGTAGGCGGCGAGCGCGTCTTCAGGAGACTCGCCGGGCAGTAGCCGCCGGTCGATCTCGATTTCGCATTCGGCGGGCACAAAGTTCACCTGCACGCCGCCACGGATGACACCGACATTTTGCGTAGCCGTTCCCAGCAACGGGTGCGTTGTTGCGCCCAACTGCGCCGCATGCCGGTCCAACTCCGTTACGATCGACGCCATCTGCGAGATCGCATTCACGCCTAGGTGCGGCTTGGAACTATGGGCGGCCTTCCCGCGCGTACGGATCTTAAACCGCAGAACTCCCTTGCTCGCCACCACGGCCCGCAGTCCGGTCGGCTCCGCCACGATCGCCGCGGAGGCTGAATCCAGAAGTTCACAAAGTTTGGCCACGCCGCGAAACGCGTGCTCCTCGTCGGCGGCGGCGACGAACCAGACTTCACAGGGCGGCGCCTCGCCACTTGCGTGGATGGCAGCCACGGCATGCATCATGGCGGCGAGCCCGCCCTTTGTGTCGCAGGAACCGCGGCCGTACATGAGCCCATCGCGAACTTCCGGCTCGAACGCGGGAATCGTCATTCCCGTGATGGATGCCGTATCGACATGCGCCTCCAGAATCACGCGCCGGCTGGAATTCCTGCCGGCCAGCTTCGCCACAACGTTGGGGCGCCCTGGAAGCACATCCTGCCGCCATGTACCGATGCCGCGAGCCTCGAAAAACTGCTCAATGTAGAGCGCGATCTCACCTTCCGGGCGTCCCTGATCGTATTCCGGATTGATGCTGTTGATCCGGATCAAATCAGCCAGCGTCTGCAGCACGGGATTCATCTCAGCCATTATGCGGGCACCTCACCTGCCTGCGTCTCATGAAGCCACGAAAGCGGGCGAATTTCCCCGACCAATACCAGGTAGGAAATCGATCCCAATAGCATGACCGCGGTCGCCGCAAGGAACGCCAGCAGAAACGAACCCGTCACCGAAACAATCCAGCCGGTCAACAAGGGAGAAACGACACCACCGAGATTTCCGATCGCATTTTGAATCCCGGTCCATTTCCCCGCCGCCAAGGGACCGGCCAGTGTCTGCGTCACCGCCCATACGTTGGAAGTGAACAGTCCCAGCGCCACGCAGGCCGCCGTCAGCAAGGCAACCGATAGTTGCGCGTCGCGCACGAGTGCGGCCGGCGCCATTGCCGCGCCGCAGAGCAGAAGGCCGCCTACCAGGAACGACTTTCGCACCGTGCTCGGATTGCGGCCGCGCCTGATGAGATGGTCGGACGCATAACCGCTGCAGAGTGAAGAGGCGGCCATCGCCCAGAACGGAATCGAACCCAACACGGCCATGGCCGAGAGCGAGAATCCACGCTCATTCACGAGATAGCTGGGCAACCACGACAACAGGAAGTACCAGACATACCCGAGCGAAAACATTCCCAGACAAGTTCCCCACGCTTGCCTCCTGCGAAGGATCTCACCCAGCCCCGGGCCTTGCCGCGTGTTCGCGCGCGACGTAGCCCATGGCGACGGGGGCGCCGAGCGTGGGCGAGAAGCCGCCGGAGGT
>CAYUZM010000783.1:0-3607 GCA_964449665.1 uncultured Solibacteraceae bacterium | reverse complement strand
CGCGCCCAGCGCCGGACCCGCCGCCGCCGAGGTCAAACCCGAATCCCTTTGCAGCATCGAAGGGAGAGTGGTGAACGCCAACACTGGCGAACCCGTGCCCAAGGCGATGGTGACGATGCGCATTGCCACCCCTCCGCGCAACAACATGGGACCGCCCCCCGCGTTTACGACCACTTCCGGCGCCGACGGCCGCTTTGCCATGAAGGATATCGAACCTGGAAGCTACCGCCTCACGGTGACGCGCAACGGCTTCGTCATGGCCGAGTACGGTTCCCGCGGGCCCATGCGCTCCGGCACCACACTCAAACTTGAACAGGCCCAAAAGATGACCGCGGTCGATTTCAAGCTCACGCCCCACGGCGTTATTGCCGGCCGCATTGTCGATGAAGACGGCGAACCGCTCGCCTATGTTCAGGTGGCGCCCATGCGCTACATGTTCCGGCAGGGGCGAAGGCAGTTGTCCCCGGTGGGCGGCGCCTCCACGGACGACCGCGGCGAGTTCCGCATCTTCGGCATCGCGCCAGGGCGCTACTTCATCAGCGCCACCTACACACCGCGCATGTACTACGACTCGACGCAGGATCGTTCCGCCGCAGGCCCCAGCGACGAATCTTACTTACCCACTTACTTTCCTGGTTCCACCGATCCCGCAGCCGCATCGGCCTTCGACGTCGGCCCCGGCCAACAAATCAGCGGTATTGAAATGCGCTTGTCCAAAGCGAAGAGCGCGCGCCTTCGCGGCCGCGTCGTCAACATGACTGGCGTCAGAGCGCAAGGCATCATGGTGAACATCTCATTGCGCGAGCCGGCGGGTTACTACTTCGGCAATCGCTCCATGGCCCAAGGCCCGGAGAGCCGCTTCGAGTTTCGAGGCCTCGCGCCGGGCGCGTATATGGTGTCTGCACTCATCCCCGACGGCCAGACTATGCATTCCGTGCGCCAACCGGTGGACATTGGCAATGAGCACATCGACAACTTCGTCCTCACCGTCAACCCAGGCGTGCAGATGGCCGGCGTTTTGAAAGTGGAAGGCGCAGCCGCCGCTAACTTCGACTATAAGGCCACCCACATCCACCTGGCGCCGGCGGCAACGGACGGCATGGGTTTTGGTTACCCCTTCAACGACGGTGTGAAGGAGGACGGAACGTTCACACTGAAAAACGTCAATGCCGACAAATACTACGTGCGCGTCTCCGGACTCGCCGACGGACTCTACGTGAAGTCCATTCGTGTCGGCGATCAGCCCACGGTGGATGATGTGGTTGATCTCACCTCCAGCGCTGCCGCTACGCTCCACGTCACCCTCGCCGAAGGCGCCGCGCAGGTGGATGGCTCGGTCAGCAACGACAAGCAGGAGCCTGCCTCGGGCGCCACCGTAGTCCTCATGCCCGAAAAGGAATCGCGCCGCACTCGCTTCGAGTACGTCAAGACCGCCACCACCGACCAGCACGGCCGCTTCACGCTCAAAAACGTCGACCCGGGCGACTACCGCCTCTATGCGTGGGAGGACATCGAAAACGGAGCGTGGATGGACCCCGACGTGATCAAACCTGTCGAGAGCAAATCCAAGAAACTTACCCTCCGCGAACGCGGCAAAGAGACTGCTGACCTCCGCGTCATCCGCAACGAATAGCCGCTAGCTGCCGTCGCGAACCACCCGGCAGGACTCGATATCGAAGGTCACCTCGCCGATGCCCAGCCGCGTCTGGTCGCGGAAACTGGTGACGAATTCGAGGAACCGCGCCACGTCGGCGAAGTTGCTTGCAATGCCGAGCGAGACACGGATCGCGCCGGCGCTCTTATTCTGGCCTCGGCTTTGCATCAGGCGCAGGAAGCTCTGCAGGTTAATACTCTCGCGCAGTTCGAAACCTGCCCGCATATCGTCGTCGTTCAATCCCTCGGCCCACTCGCCCGCGCCGGGATTGCAGAAGCATCCGGTGCGCAGCGAAATGCCAGCCTCGCCCGCCAGTTCCTCCACGCGGCGATAGTCGAGCAGGTGCCCTTCGGGATCGTACAGGTTCAACGTTACCGTGCCGCCGCGTGCCTCTGTCGTCACGGGACCATAAATGCGTACCATCGCCCGCCCATTCACATGCCGCAGCGCGAGCAACTCCTCCAGCAGCCAGCCCGTCAGGCAGCGCACGCGCTCGCCGATGGTCTCCATGCCGATGGCCTCGATATGGCGCAGTCCGATTTCCACGGCGGGAATCGACAGGTAGTTTAACGTGCCGTCTTCAAACGCCGCTTCATTGCGCGAGAGCACATGCGCCCGCGCGTGAACGGAGGCGAAGTTCACCGTGCCTCCGGCGAACCAGGGCCGGTGCAACAGGTCGAAGGCGTCTTTGCGGATGAGCAGCGCGCCCACGCCGGTCGGATATCCGAACATTTTGTAGAAAGAAACGGTGACGAAGTCCGGCCGCACGGTGTGCAAATCGAGCCGGTTCGTGGGCACGAACGCCGCCGCATCGAGCAGCACGCGCCAGCCCGCCGCCTGCGCCTTCTCCACAAGCGCGAGCGGGTGCTTCACGCCGGAGAAGTTCGATTGCGCGGGAAAGACAAACAGACGCTCGCCGTTCCGTGACGCGGCCAGCAATCGATCCAACTCCGCCAGATCGAGCCGCAACTGGGGCGGCGTGAGCGGCACGTACTCCACCGTTGCGCCGCGTGATCGCGCGAACTCGCGAATGCCGTTGACGGAGTTGTGATTGTCCGCCGCTGCCAGAAACTGTCCGCCTGGCGCGAAGGGAAACGACTCGCCCACCAGCTTGAGCGCGCCCGAGGCATTCAACGTGAATACCAGCAGGTAATCGTCGCTCGCGTGGAAGTATTGGAGGGCGTAGTGCCGGGCCCGTTCCACCAGATCGGTCATTGCGATTGACGTTGGATTAGCGGAATGGGGATTGCCGAATACGGCGCCGTTGAGGAGTTCGAGGTGCTGGGCAATCTGTGACGCGGCATGCAGCGAGCCGCCCGTGTAGTCCAGGTACACTTGCCGCTGCTCGTCCAGGCGCCGGTATTCGGTCGCGCGCAACTCATCCAGGACAGCTGTGTCCCGGTAGGACGGGTTGCGCGCGAGGAACCTCTCGTACACGGGTTTATTTGGGGCAGGGAACGATGCGCAGGTAGGGCTTCGGGGCCTTCCAGCCTCCCGGATACTTTTCCTTGGCCTGGTCGTCGGAGACGGCCGGAACGATGATCACGTCGTCGCCGCTCTTCCAGTTCACCGGTGTCGCCACCTGGTGCTTCACGGTCAACTGCATGGAATCGAGCACGCGCAGCACTTCGTCGAAATTGCGGCCGGTGCTCATCGGGTAGACCAGCATCGCCTTGATTTTCTTGTCGGGTCCGATGATGAACACCGAGCGGATGGTGGCGTTGTCGGCGGCGGTGCGCTTGCCGCCGCTCGCGTTGGGGTGAATCATGTCGTAGAGCTTGGCCACCGCGAGGTCTTCGCCGCCGATCACCGGGTAGTTGACCGCGTGGCCCTGGGTTTCCTTGATGTCGCCCGCCCACTTGCTGTGGTCGCGCACCGGGTCGTTCGACAGGCCGATGATCCTGGTGTTGCGCTTGTCGAATTCGGGCTTGAGGCCCGCCATATAGCCGAGCT
>CAYUZM010000782.1:0-3618 GCA_964449665.1 uncultured Solibacteraceae bacterium | reverse complement strand
GAGAACGCAAACAGCAGCGGCAGCAGCGCCAGTGCCGCCGCGGCCGGAAGCATGGGCAGGGCCAAGGGTTTTCATCATGCGGGGCGCTTATGTCGTGCGCGTGACATGAGTGCTGAGTTTTTCTGTGTTAAAGCTTTCTTGCAATTGTCACGTCGTTGTAAGTCGCGACTGGTGGAATGCGAAGTCACTTAGGAAGGAGACATCTTGTCCAGTCAAGAAAACCAGACCGCGAATCCGACCATCGGAGACGTGATGAAAGAGCGCTTCGACCGCCGCAAGTTACTCGGGGGCCTTTTCAAGACCATCCCGGCCGCGGCGCTCATGGGTTCGCAAGCCGGAGCCGCGGAAACCTCCGCCCCGCCCGCGGCCGCCCAAAACGGAGACGCCCACGAGGCCGCGCGCAGTTCGCGCATCAATTTCACCGCCATCACTCCCTCCCGCGCCGACAACATCACCGTCGCCGAGGGCTACAAGGTCGGCGTGCTGCTGAAGTGGGGCGACCCGCTGGCCGCCGACGCCCCGCAACACGATCCTTTGAACCAGACCGCCGCCGCGCAAGCCAAGCAGTTCGGCTACAACTGCGACTGGCTCGACTTCTTCCCGCTGCCCGCGCACGACGTGCCCAACCCGGGCCACGGCATCCTCGTGGTGAATAACGAATACACGAACCCGGAGTTGATGTTCAAGAACTGGTCGCTGGCGGCGCAGACTAAGGAACAGACCGACGTGGAACTCAATGCCCACGGCCTCAGCGTGGTCGAAGTGAAGCGCGATTCCAAGGGCGAGTGGTACTACGTGCAAGCCTCGCAATATAACCGCCGCGTCACCGCGTTCACACCGATGACCTTCACCGGTCCGGCCGCCGGACACGACCTCCTCAAAACCAGCGCCGACCCAACGGGCCGCGCCGCCGTGGGGACGCTGAACAACTGCTCCGGCGGCAGAACGCCGTGGGGCACCGTACTTTCCGGCGAAGAGAATTTCAACCAGTACTTCGCCAACGCCGGCCAACTGCCGGACGGGCGCGTGAAGACCATCCATGGCCGCTACGGCGTCCCTACCGGCGCCTCGGGCTACCCGTGGTCGCGCCACTACGACCGCTTCGACGTGGCCAAGGAACCCAACGAGCCGCTGCGCTTCGGTTGGGTGGTCGAATTCGATCCCTACGATCCCACGTCGGTTCCCAAGAAGCGCACGGCGCTGGGCCGTTTGAAACACGAAGCGGCCACCATTCAGATCGCCTCCAACGGGAAGGTGGTTGCTTACACCGGAGACGACGAACGGTTCCAGTTCGCCTATAAGTTCGTCTCCAACGGAACTTACAACCATTTTGACCGCAAAGCCAACGACGGCTTACTCGACAGCGGCACGCTCTACGCCGCCAAGTTCAACGCCGACGGTTCGGGCGAGTGGATTCCGCTGGTCGCGGGCCAGGGCGCGCTGACCGCCGCCGCCGGCTACGGCACGCAGGCGGAAGTGCTCATCGACACGCGCGGCGCGGCCGCCGCGGCCGGCGCCACGCCGATGGACCGGCCCGAGGACATGGAAGTCAACCCGGTGAACGGCAAGATCTACCTCGCCCTCACCAACAACACGCAGCGCAACGACACCAACAAGAACGCCGCCAACCCGCGCGCCAACAACCGCTACGGCCACATCCTGGAGCTCACCGAAGACAACGGCGACCACACGTCAACCAAGTTCTTCTGGGAGATTTTCATTCTCTGCGGCGACGGCGCCAATGCGTCCCACGGCGCGTTCTTCGCCGGTTACGACCCCACAAAGGTGAGCAAACTCGCCAACCCGGACAACATCACCTTCGATTCCAAAGGCAACCTCTGGATCGCCACCGACGGCCAGCCGGGCGTGCTCAACATCAACGACGGCATCTTCGCCGTGCCCACCGATGGCGATGAGCGGGGCCGCGTGCGGCAACTCTTCAGTTCCGTGGTGGGAGCCGAGGTGGCAAGCCTTGTCTTCAACCCCGACGACACGACACTGTTCGTCAGCATCCAGCATCCGGGCGAAGGCGGCAAGTGGACCGACCTGGCCTCGGACCTCACCTCGACCTTCCCCGATGGCCGCGCACCGAACCGCCCCGCCGTGCTCACCATCAGCCGCGCGACGGGCAACCCGGTCGTGGGCAGCTAGCTGGGGTCCGCGGCAGTCCCCGTGGTGGCCGGCTCCCCTAGCCGCGCCGCCGCGATTTGCGCAATATCAATCAGCTTCGGCGCGTTGGCGATTCCCCCGGTCGCCAGCGCGTCGCGGAACATTGTATTGCAGAACGGGCAGGCCGCTGCCACCCGGCCATCAATATCCAATAGAAGATTTCCTGCAGCACCGCGCTACTCTACAAGACTCGCAACCATCCTCAAAACTGCGCCAATCAGTGACGCGCAGAGGCCAGCGGCAAACATCATCCTCGAACGTACCGGCAATCGGCGCCGGCCATGCTCAGCCCAGATTCGGACTCGCCTTCCGGAGATCCCCATTAAATCGGCACCTGTCCAATCCACTCCATCGTCCCTCAGTTCGATCATTATCCACAGCCACGAGACGCACGCCGTTAGAAATCCAACGACGATCAACACCTCGAAGAACTCCCGCATAGGATGCTCACTCTCCCAGCCGCGCCGCCGCAATCTGCGCAATGTCCACCAGCTTCGGCGCGTTGGCGATTCCCCCGGTCGCCAGCGCGTCGCGGAACATCGTATTGCAAAACGGACAGGCGGCAGCGACGACGCTGGCGCCGGTAGCGGCCAACTGTTCCGCGCGCTCGACACTGACGCGCTTTCCTGTCTCCTCGCCGAGAAACGCCAGCCCCCCGCCCGCCCCGCAACAGAAGCTGCGCTCGCGGTTGCGGGTGGCTTCCACTAACCCGCCCGCCAACGCCGCCACCTCGCGCGGGGCGTCATAAATGCCCTGATAGCGCCCCAAGTAACAAGGGTCGTGGAAGACGACTTTCTCGTTTGCCGCGGCTCCGGGCAGTTTGCTTGCGTGCCGCGCCAGAAACTCGCTGTGGTGCTCCACAGGCGGTGCCTGGCCCACCTCGCGCCAGTCTTCTTTCATCGTCCGCACGCAATGCGGGCAGATGGAGAGCACCTTCTTCACGCCCGCCTGTTCCATGGCGTTCAGGTTCTGCTGTGCCAGTTCGCCGAAGAGCAGGTCGTTGCCCAACCGGCGCGCCGAATCGCCCGTGCAGCGCTCTTTCTTGAGCACGCCGAAGCTCACGCCCACGTGCCGCATCACGCGCGCAAGCGACTCCACAATCTGCCGCCCCTGCGGGTCGTAGGAGCCCATGCAGCCCAGCCAGAGTAAGTACTCCTGCGTGCCGTCGAACACCGGCAGACCGGCCTTGGCAAGGAACTGGTCGCGCTGGCTGGCGGGCAGGCCCAGCGGCTTGCCGCAAAAATGGTCCTCGTGCCCGGACCTAGTGATTTGTTTGCCGTCGTAGAGGTATTCGGGTCCGATGAAGCCAACCACCGTGTTGACCAGGGGCGGCTCGAAGTGGCGAGCCACGGCGTACGCGCGGGCCTCGAGCGTCTGCTGGTCGACGCCGTGGTGGGCCTCGGCCGAGAGGCACGAGCCCTGGCCCGTTTCGAAGTACATCACATTGTT
>CAYUZM010000781.1:0-3620 GCA_964449665.1 uncultured Solibacteraceae bacterium | reverse complement strand
ACCTCAACACATCGCAAAGGCTGTGATGAAAAAGAACACAACAATGCAGATCGGGATGATCGGACTGGGCCGGATGGGCATCAACATGGTACGACGGCTGATCAAGGGCGGCCATGAGTGCGTGGTCTTCAACCGATCGCCACAGAAGGTAAAGGACTTGGTCAAGGAGAAGGCTGTCGGCGCCTCCTCGCTCGCCGACCTCGTGACGAAACTCCAGAAGCCACGGGTGGTGTGGCTGATGGTGCCCGCCGCCGTCGTGGACCAGTGCATCGCCGACTTGCTGCCGTTATTGGAGCCCGGGGACATCCTGATTGACGGCGGCAATTCCTGCTACGTGGACGACATCCGGCGCACCAAGGAACTTGCGCCGAAAGGAATTCACTACGTGGATGTGGGAACGAGCGGCGGTGTCTGGGGATTGAAACGCGGCTACTGCATGATGATCGGCGGCGAGAAAGACGTGGTGCAACATCTCGATCCCATCTTCGCTACGCTGGCGCCGGGCAGCGGCGACATTCCGCGCACTACCGGGCGCGAGAAGCTCGGCGGCACCTCGGAGCAGGGTTACTTGCATTGCGGCCCGAACGGCGCCGGCCACTTCGTCAAGATGGTCCACAACGGCATCGAGTATGGCCTCATGGCCGCCTATGCGGAAGGGCTCAGCGTCTTGCGCGCCGCCAATATCGGCAAGCAACCACAGGACCCCGACGCCGAAACGACGCCTCTCCGCGATCCCGAGCATTACCAATATGACCTCGAACTAGGTGACATCGCCGAAGTGTGGCGACGCGGCAGCGTCATCGCCTCGTGGTTGCTGGACTTGACGGCGGACGCGTTGGCCAAGGATGCCGACCTCACGCAATTCGCGGGCCGGGTGTCGGACTCCGGCGAAGGCCGGTGGACGATCAAGGCCGCCATCGACGAAGGGGTGCCGGTACCAGTGCTCACCACGGCGCTGTATGCGCGATTCGCGTCCCGCGGCGAGGCGGATTTTCAGGGCAAACTGCTCTCGGCCATGCGGTACGGGTTCGGCGGTCATCTGGAAAAATCCGCAAAGTAAGGAGCAACTCATGAGCGTCCTCACTCCCGCGCCCTCAACCCCCGATCCTGCTGGGCCGAAACCTTCGACGATCCCGCAACCACGTGCGCCTTTTGTTTTGGCGTTAGGTGATGTCTCTGCCACTCTCCCGCGGGTGGGTGGTAAAGGCGCTTCGTTGGCACGCATGGCGCGCGCTGGCTTTCCGGTGCCACCCGGCTTCCTCATCACCACCGAGGCATACCGCACATTTGTCCATACCAACGCGTTACAGGCGTCAATCGTCGCACTGGCCAAGGATGGAAAACGGTCCAGCGAAGATACCTCTAGGGAGATTCGGGAGCTCTTTGGGCGCGCCGCTATTCCGCCGGAGGTGCTGCGCGAGATCCAACGCTCATACGCCGAACTAACGCAAGCGATGGGCGACACGTCACCCGTCGTGGCGCGTTCGACGGCTACCGCCGAAGATCTGCCCGGTGCGAGCTTCGCCGGGCAGCACGACAGTTTACTGAACGTGCGCGGTGAGCAGGCGCTGCTCGATGCGGTCAAACGCTGCTGGTCGAGTCTGTGGACCGCGCGGGCTCTGGAATATCGTGCGCGGCAACGGATTGACCCTTCCGCCGTGTGGATGGCGGTGGTGGTTGAGCAGATGGTTGATGCGGAAGCGGCGGGCGTGCTTTTTACGGCGAATCCGATGAGTGGCGCACGGGACGAAATCGTTCTGGACGCGTCATGGGGTCTGGGGGAGGCGATTGTGGGCGGGTTGGTCACGCCCGATCATATTGTCGCCGACAAGACGACCGACGCGATCAGAGAAATCAAGATCGGCGACAAGGCAGTCATGACGACGCTGTCGGACACTGGCACGGTGGAACGCGAGGTAGAAGAGAACAAACGACGCGCGCAAGTATTGAGCGCCGCGGAGGTGACAGAATTAATCACACTTGGAAGAGCGATTGAATCGCTCTACGGCGCGCCCCAGGACATTGAATGGTGCCGGGCGAAGGGAAACTTCTACGTCGTTCAGGCGCGTCCGATTACGGCGCTGCCGCCCGCGCCCGTGCCTTGGTCGAGTCCGATAGCCGGCGCGAAATGGATGAAGGATGTGCAGACTGCGGAATGGGCAAAAGAGCCGCCCTCGCCGCTCGGCGCGACGACGACCTTCGCCGCGATGGTCAACGCACGCGAACAAGCGCGCACGTTTCCACCCATCCCCAAACATCCAAAACCGTGGTCTGTGCTCATCAACGGCTGGCTTTATCAGCGCGTCGATCACAGATTACCGACGCTGATCGGATTCATGGTCGGGATATATCTGTGTTTCTTGTTCAAACCACTGAACGGACACGCGCGCGTCAAACGCCGCTGGACAAGCCGCCTCCCCGTGCTGGCTGAAATCGAGCATGTCGAGGTCAATGGACAGTCAGATATGGAATTACGTGCCCACTCCGAGCGCGTTCTTGATGAACTTTCATGGTGGTGGACAGAAGTAACCTGGTTCGCCGCCATCGGGCGCGTGAGCGGGCAATTGCTCGACTCGCTGCAACTGCCGGGTGTAACCGACTCCGGCGCACTGTTCCGCGGCAACGACAGTTTGCTGCTCGACGGCGAACGCTCTCTGCGAACGGCGGCGCGCGATCCAGACGCGGTGAGCGACTATCTGGCGCAGTTCGGTCACGCCGTCGAAAGCGCCGACCCGATTCATCCGACGCTACGCGAATCGCCCGACACCTTGAAGGCGCAGTTCGCGGCTGCGAGCCGAACCGAGGTGGGTCCCGACGAACGCCTTGCGAAAACGCAGAAGGAACGTCAAGCCGCGGAACAAACCGTGAACGAACGGAAAGGACTGCGAGCGTATCTCGCGCGGCAAATGGTCTTTACAGGTCAGACGCACGCCGCGCACACCGACGATGCGGTGTTCCACTTTCAACGCGTGTTGGCGGTAGTGCGTGCGACTCTTCTGGAAGCGGGGCGGCGACTCGCGCTCGCGGGACATCTGGAGCAGGCAGACGATGTGTTCTATCTCGAACGCGATGAGGTGTGGGCGGGCGCGGATTCGTTCAACACCACGGTTATTACGCGCCGCACATTTCGCGATCAACAAAAGCGTCTGGCGTCACCGCAATTCGTTCCACCTAAGTCCGATCCCCTGTGGGCAAAGGATCCATTGATGAAAATGCTCACGTCCGCCCAGCGCGAAGCGATGTTCGGGCGCGGCGTAAGCGATCGCGACGGCAAGCGCGTGCTAGTCGGATCGCCGAGCAGTCCGGGGCGCGCGGAGGGAAGCGCACGGATTATCTTGGGTCCGGAAGACTTTGCGCGATTCAATCAAGGCGATGTATTGGTCGCGAAAGCGACTTCGCCGATCTGGACACCGCTGCTGGGTATCGCCGCCGCGGCGGTCACCGAAGTCGGCGGACCATTCGCCCATGCCGCGATTGTCGCGCGCGAATTTGGCATCCCTCTGGTTGACAGGGCGACCGACGCGACCCGCGTGATCCCCGACGCGGGGATGATCGTGGTGGATGGAACGGCTGGAATTGTGGAGCTGCTATGAACAAGAATTCCACTGCCTTTGGAGCGC
>CAYUZM010000780.1:0-3622 GCA_964449665.1 uncultured Solibacteraceae bacterium | reverse complement strand
AACCCGCCCGCCAACTTTACACTTTTACACCGGAACTTGACACGCACTTTACACCGGCGCGTACGACTCACCGTCTGCAACACGCAGAACGCAATCGACTTTCCACAGCCCACGGCGCCGCGCCCGCGCGTGGTTTACACGTCAGGCGGCAAGAAAAATACTATACACATTACGCTCCACCAGCCCGCCTCACACCCGCTTCCTGCCCCCGCGGTACCACGCCATCGTCCGCCGCAATCCTTCTTCGAAGCCCACCGCCGCGTGCCAGCCCAACTCGCGTTCGGCGCGGCTCACATCCAGACGCCGCCTCGGCTGCCCGTTCGGCTTGTCCGTCTCCCAAACAATGCGCCCCTCAAACTCGCACAGCCGCGCGATCAGCTCCACCAGGTCGCGAATGGAAATCTCCGCGCCGCTCCCCAGGTTGATCGGCTCGACGCCGGAGTACCGCTCAGCGCCCGCGATCAATCCCTCGGCGGCGTCCTCCACATACAAAAACTCGCGCGTGGGCGAACCGTCTCCCCACACGGCAATCTCACCGCGTCCGGCCGCTCGCGCCTCCAGGCACTTGCGGATCAGCGCCGGAATCACATGCGAGGTGTGCAGGTCGAAGTTGTCCCGCGGCCCGTAGAGATTCACGAGCATCAGAAAAATCGCGTCCATGCCGTACTGCTCGCGGTAGCTCTGGCACTGCACCAGCATCGCCTTCTTCGCGATGCCATACGGCGCGTTCGTCTCCTCCGGATAACCGTCCCACAGGTCGTCTTCGCGAAACGGAACCGGGGCGAACTTCGGATAGGAACAGATGGTGCCCGCCACGATCGTCTTCTCCACGCGCGTGCGCCGCGCCTCTTCGATGAGCTGTATGCCCATGATGGCGTTCTCATAGAAGAACAGTCCGGGGTTGTCCTTATTTGCGCCAATGCCGCCCACAGCGGCCGCCAGGTGGAACACCACCTGTGGCTTTGCGTCGGCGAACATTCGCGCCACGCCTTCGGCCTTCGTCAAATCGTAATCGCGCTTGCGCGGAACGAACACCTCGCGGCAGCCGCGCTCGCGCAGCTTATCCACAACGAACGAGCCCAAAAAGCCCCCGCCCCCGGTCACGCAAATGCGCTTGGCCGTCAAATCGAGCATTGCCGTTAGCTCTCCTTCCGCTCGTCCACGGGCTTCAGGATTCCCTGCCGCCGCCGCTCGATGCTTTCCATTTCCGCATCCACCATGATCGAAACCAGTTGCGCGAACGTCGTCGTATGGCGCCAGCCCAATTCACGCTGCGCCTTCGTTGGATCGGCCTGCAGCGCATCCACTTCGGCCGGCCGCAGGTACCGCGGGTCCATCTCCACGTAATCGCTGGCGTCCAGCCCCACGTGCGCGAACGCCAGGTCGAGAAACTCCCGCACGCTGTGCATCTCGCCCGTGCCGATCACGTAGTCGTCCGGCTTGTCCTGCTGCAACATGCGCCACATTGCCTCGACATACTCGGGCGCGTAACCCCAGTCGCGCTGGGCGTCGAGATTGCCCATGTAGAGCTTCTTCTGCAAGCCCATCTTGATGTGCGCCACGGCGCGCGCGATCTTGCGCGTCACAAACGTCTCGCCGCGCCTCGGCGATTCGTGATTGAACAGAATCCCGCTCACCGCGAACATCTTGTAGCTCTCCCGGTAGTTCACCGTGATCGCATGCCCGAACAGCTTTGCGCAGGCATAAGGACTGCGCGGATGAAACACCGTCGTCTCATTCTGCGGCGGAGGCGTCGAGCCGTACATCTCGCTCGAGCTGGCTTGGTAGAACCGCGTCTTGATCCCCGTCTGATGAATGCTCTCCAGCAGCCGCAACGCGCCCGTGGCCGTAATGTCGGTGGTGTACTCGGGCACGTCGAAACTCACCCGCACGTGGCTCTGCGCGGCCAGGTTGTACACTTCGTCGGGCCGTATGTCGTAAAGCAGCCGCGACAGGCTGGACGCGTCGGCCAGATCGGCAAAGTGAAGGAAAAAATGGTTCTGTTTTTCGTGCAGGTCGGCGTAAATGCTATCCACGCGGCCGGTGTTGAAGCTCGAGGAACGGCGTTTGATGCCGTGCACCTCATAGCCTTTCTGCAACAGCAATTCGGCAAGGTAGGAGCCATCCTGTCCGGTGATCCCGGTGATGAGAGCTTTGGGCATAGTTCGGGCGGGGCGCCGCGGTGGATCCGCCACGTGGGACGCCCTCATAAGAGAGTAGCGCCCGGCGGCGATTCATCGCTATTTACCAATGCAGAACGTGGAGAAAATCCGGTTCAGAATATCGTCCGCCGTGGTCTTGCCCGTGATGGCGTCCAGCGGCTCAAGCGCGGCGTAGAAATCGAGCAGCAGCATCTCGTGCGGCAGCCCTTGTCCCAGCGCGCAGTGTCCCCGCCGCAGGGCTTCCAGCGCCTCGCGCAACAACCGCTCGTGCCGCAGGCTCGTGATGAACCCCGATTCGATCTCCAGCCGCCCGTCCGGCGAAGCGGCCTCGACAATCCTCTGCCGCAGCACATCCATACCCGCGCCGGTCTGGGCCGAGATCGGGAGCACTGCCTCACTGGCAATCCCCGCTTCGGCTGGAAGCGCCGAGGCGCCGGAAAGCCCCGCGGGGCGGTCGAACGCCCCCGGCAGGTCGCACTTATTCCCCAGCAGCAGATAGCGCCCCTGCTCGCGCGCCCGTTCGAGAATGCGCATGTCGTCTTCGGCAAGCGGCTGCGAAAGGTCCCACACCACCAGCGTCACATCGGCATCGGCCATCGCCTGCAAACTGCGCTCAATACCCAGGCGCTCCACTAGATCCTGTCCCTCGCGAATCCCCGCCGTATCCACCAGCCGCACCGGAATGCCGTCGATCGACGCCGTTTCGCTCACCGTGTCGCGCGTTGTGCCGGCGATATCGGTGACAATCGCCCGGTCCTGCTCGAGCAGCCGGTTGAACAGGCTGCTCTTGCCCACGTTGGGCCGCCCGGCGATGGCCAACGTGATGCCCGACGTCACCAGCTTGCCCCAGGCGAAGCTGCGCACCAGCCGTTCCAGCTCGGTCTCGAGCGGGGCCATTCCCGCGGCAATCTGCTCGTCGGTGGCCACGGAAATATCGTCTTCGGCGAAGTCGATGCCCGCCTCCAACAGCGCGATCAGATCAATGAACTGCTTCTTCAGCGGCGCAAGCGTGCGCGCCAGCGAGCCTTCGCTTTGCCGCGCCGCCACACGCGCCTGGTAGAGCGTCGTCGATTCGATCAGGTCGCGAATGGCCTCGGCCTGCGGCAGGTTGATGCGGCCGTTCAGAAACGCGCGCAACGTAAACTCGCCCGGCTCGGCCAACCGCGCCCCCGCCGCGCAGGCCCGGTCCACCGCATGGCGCAGAATCACCGGCGAACCGTGGCAGGAGATCTCCACAACGTCTTCCGCCGTGAAACTGCGAGGCGCGGCAAAGTAGGTGGCAAGAATCTGATCGACCGGCGAACCATCTTCGGCCGTCAACTCGCCGATGCGAACCGTCCAGGGAGTCCAGCCGGTGCCCGTATCCACGCCCGGCCCAGCGCCCGGCCCAGCGCCCGGCCCGGCGCCCGGCCCGGCGCCCACGCCCGCACCCGCACCCGCATCCGCGATTGGCCTAGCGC
>CAYUZM010000779.1:0-3622 GCA_964449665.1 uncultured Solibacteraceae bacterium | reverse complement strand
CAAAGAGTTCTTTGATTTCCTTGTCCGAGAACGGCTTCTTCGTCTTGGGATTGATACCCTGGGCAGCCAATTCAAAGTCGTCCATCGTCCAATCGCGCGGAATCTTCAGCGGCTTCTTCATGGCTTCCGCGACAACGGCGTTGAACTTGCCGATTTTGCAGATGTCGCAATCGTGCTGCGACCAGTCGTAGCGGCCGAATTCTTCGGCATTGGCGGCTTCCTTGTGGATGCGCTCCGCCACGGTCTCCATCTCCAGTTCGGTCAATTTGATCTCGGTACCCGATTCGCGGCAGTGCTGTTTCATCACCTGCTTCATTTCGGCCACTGCCACCTTGAGCGATCCCTTGCGGGCGGCCGCCAGAAGACTCTTCATCAGCTTGGTCGCGGGGTCGGCCAGCCGCGCCATCGATTCGATATGGTGAACGGTCTCGATGATGAAGGTCTGGAGCAGGTGCGCTTGCATTCTCATTTGCGCCGCGCGCGCCATGGCGTCTTCGTAGCCCTTCACATCTCCCTTCTTCAAGTGTTCCGTGGCTTGTCCCAGCAGTTCTTCGGTCTTGGAGATCCACTCCTGATACGCGGATCGCCAATGCTGGCAACCTTCGGGCGGCTTCGGATCCGTCGATTTGATTTTCGTGCGCGCAGTGGGAACCTTGATTCGTTCCGGCTCATGGGGCACGCCCTTTTTTCCGGTGTAGGCTTCGTAAAGCGCCGTAACCGCCGCCAATCCAAGATCGCGCGCCAACCCATGCAGAATGTCGGCGAACTCCAGTCCGGCCGCCCGCAATTTCCCAAGAGACTCGGCCTGGTTGACTTGATCGAAGAACGTACCCAGGCGGTGGCAAACATCGAAAATCTGATACCAAAATCCGAATTTCGCAATTGCGACTTTCACCAGGTAGAAATGTCGCGTGGGGTGTTTGACTAGGTTCAGCGCGGCGAATGCCGCGAACAGGAAGACGCCCGGCGGCAGAAAGATCTCTTTCACCTTTTCTTCGACGCCTTGCCAGTTAAACGACATATAGGCCGTGGACATGGCCAGTACGATCTTGTCCTCGGTGCTCAAGTTGGCGATTGGCGACTCCTGCGCGATCTGGAATTTGAGCCTTACCGGTTTCACGCCGTGACGTCCAATGCCACTGCGGTTCTTCTTGGCCGGGAAGAATCCGTAAAAGACGTTCGTTGCTACCTTGCTTTCCGAATCGGTCAGAATCAGTCCCGTGTCCACGGGGTGTACGCCAGGCATGAGTTCTTCGTTGAATTTCGTCCAGGTTCCCAACAACGGGAGCAATTCGACATTGCCGTACACGCGCGGGCCTTTGCTGATGGGCATGCGCTGCCAGTGGCCGTCCTCGCGCAGCAACACTCGTCCCAAGCGAAAGTCCTTGTCGTCCCAAACATCGAAAATGATCATTCTCGATTCCCTCGGCTAACTTGCGCAGGAGGAGGCGGGAATGCGTCAGGGTGACGTGCTTTTTTTGCCGGGGCGGGCGAAGGCCACCGCAACCCGCCCAGGACCGGCGCGTCCATGGAAAATAGAACCATGCGAGTGCTCGCTCTGATTTGCCTGGCCGCCCTGGTGTCACCTGCCCAGACCACGGCCAAGAAGCGCCCGTCCGCCAAGCGCCCGGCGGCCGCCAAGACAGCTCCAGTTGCGGCCGAACCGGAAGCGCAGTCGCAGTTCGCCATCCTTTCCATGCGGGTGGAAGGCGGCAAGCTATATCCGGAGGCGGGTGTGATCGCGCTCACGGGGCTCTCAAAGGGACAGCCCGGTTCGAAGGACGTGTTCGATTCGGTGCGCGACAAGCTGCTGGCCACGGGCCTTTTTGAAACCGTCGGCTATCGCTACGAACCCGGCGCGGGCGGGCAAGGGTATGCGCTGACTTTTGAGGTGACCGAGATTTCGCAGGTCTACCCCGTGCGATTCACGCGCCTCGGCATCACCGACGACGAGGCCAATGCCGCCCTTGCCAAGGCACTGCCGCTTTACTCGGGAAAGGTTCCGCCCACTGACACGGTGCTCGCGCTGGCCCGCAAGACACTCACCGATCTGCTAGCCGCCAAGGGAACGCCTTCACCTATTTCAACCAAGGTGACGTCGGACAACCCGGCCGATCTCCATATACTTTTCTATCCGACAGGCGCGCCGCCGATCATCGCAGAGGTTCATTTTCGCGGCAACAAGATACTGCCCACGCCCGCACTGCAACTGGCCATTCACGGGGTCGCCGTCGGCACGGAATACCGTGAGCCCTACTTCCGCCAGGTCCTCTCCAATGCCATCGTTCCGCTTTATGAAGCACGCGGCCGGCTGCGCGTGAAGTTTCCCACCATTGCCGTGGCGAATGCGAGCAAGGTGAAGGGCATCGCCGTAACGGTCGATATCGACGAGGGCGAGTCGTACAAGGTAAGCAAGGTCGCTGTCACGGGGGCCCAGCCCCTGAACGAAGATCTGCTCGCCACGGCGAAGATCAAGGAAGACGACATCGCCAACTTCGATGAGGTGCGCGCCGCACAGGCTCGCATCCGCGACAACATGCGGCAGCGGGGCTATCTGAAAGTCACCTCCACGGTGGACCGCGTGCTCGACGACAAGAAGCTGACCGCCGAGTTGACGATCAGAGTCACGCCCGGGGTGCAGTACAAGTTCGGCAAGCTCACGATTACCGGACTCGACCTGATCGGTACGCCGGCCGTGGAGAAGCGCTGGGCCATTGAACGGGGCCAACCGTTCAACGCCGGCTACCCCGAGTTCTTCATCAACCGCATCGATGAAGAGCGCATGTTCGAAGACCTCGGCGACATCCGCCATACGCTGAACATCAACGAGGCAACAGAAACCGTCGACGTGACTCTCATCTTCGCTCCGGTGAAACGCGCGCCGAAGGTGGAGAAGTTCTGACTTCGCGCACAACCTGGCGGATCAACAGGAACGACGCGACGCAGAGCAGCAACGGCGTCACGATCAGCCATGGCGCGTGTCCCGTGCCGAACTCATTCGGCGACTGCACGCGCAAGCCTACCCACAGATCGACTGTTTGCCACACGCCTCGCGCCGGCAGATACCAGACATCCGCGCGCGCTCCGGCGATCTGATTCCGCTCGTAGAGATCGTGCAATCGCTCGCTTCCCAAAATGCTGTTGCGCGTGGTGCGGTAGGTTTCGCCGGTGGATTCGAGTTTGCCCGAGACCACGGGATCGTCGCCATGCGGGTTGTATTCCTCGACGACGAAGACATCGCGCACGAACTCGCCGCGTGTGAGAGACGTGGAGGCTTCACGCAGCGCAAGGGGCAGGCAAAAAAGACCAACGGCTCCGAGCACGAGTCCGCTGCCCATCATTGCCGATTGCCGGCCCGTTGCCTGCGCCATGCTGGGATATTGTAACGGCACGCGCTACTCGCCAGCGCCCACGCTACTCGGCCCGCAGCATGGCCGCCGGATCGATCCGCACGGCGCGGATCACTGGCGGTAGCGCGGCCAACAGCGCCGCCGGGAAGATAGTCAACGCCGGAACCGCGAGCACCATCACGTCCGTCACCTTCACCTGATACAACAGCTTTTCGACGTATTGCACGCACCCTACCCCCGCCCCTAATCCGGCCGCCGAGCACCACACCAGC
>CAYUZM010000778.1:0-3627 GCA_964449665.1 uncultured Solibacteraceae bacterium | reverse complement strand
GTCCTACGGGCGAGTGTTCGCGGATAATAGGTTGAACCTCCCCCGATGTCCTCCTACCGTTCGTTTCGCGATCTCGATTGGGGCCTGCTGGCCATCGCGCTGACGATTTGTTCGATCGGGATCATGCAGATCTATTCGGCGACGCATGACATTCCGATCTGGGCCAACGCGTGGTGGAAGCAGGTGCTGTACGTGTGCCTGGGGCTGGTGCTGATGTGGTTTATCGCGTCGATCGATTACCACACGCTGATGGGGCAGGTGCCGATCATCTATATCACGACGGTGGTGTTGCTGATTGCGGTGCTGCTGTTTGGGAAGTCGATTGCGGGGGCGCGGCGGTGGATTCAATTGCCGGGCTTGCTACTGCAGGTATCCGAGTTCGCCAAACTGATGATAATATTACTGGTAGCCAGATTTCTCACGGAGCAACGGCGGGACACCCTGGAGGTTCGTGAGTTATTGAAACTAGGGGCGTTAGTGGCAGTTCCGTGGCTGCTCGTAAAGCGCGAGCCGGATCTCGGAACGGCGCTGACGTACCTGCCGGTGCTCGCCGTTGGTGTATTTCTGGCGGGGCTCCGGGCGCGCTACATCGTGATATCGGCCGTTCTCCTGGTGGGAATCTCCTGGATCTCATTCCACCATGTACTCGAGGACTACCAGCGCGCGAGGATTGAGAGTTTTTTGAACCCGGAGTCGGATCCACGTGGATCGGGCTACCAGGTGGTCCAGTCGAAGATTGCGATTGGATCGGGAGGAATGTGGGGCCGAGGAGTGACGCAAGGGTCGCAAACCCAATTGCGGTTTCTTCCGGTGCCGCATACGGATTTTGTCTTTGCCACGTTTGGTGAAGAGCACGGATTTGTTGGAGTTGTTGTCGTTTTGATTTTGTATTTCTGGCTCCTGATGCAGATTGTCCAGAATGCACAGACCGCGCCCGACCGGGCCGGCATGTACATCTGCATGGGAGTCGCGGCACTGGTGTTGTTTCATCTGTTGGTGAACGTCGGGATGGTGGTGGGGCTGATGCCGGTAACCGGCATTCCGCTTCCGCTGATGTCGGCCGGCGGCTCCAACATGTTGTCGACCTTTATGATGCTGGGGCTCGTGAACAATGTCCGGCTCCGGCGATTTGTGAATTAGATGGAAGCGGCTGCACGAAGGCTAGGGCAAAAAACGATGCCGTGGGCGGCTATCCGGAAACAGGATTTCAGGCCGGGTGAAGCGAACCCGCCCGGTCTCAGCTGGAGTTGTGGTTCGACCTGCGCGCCGAGGCTCGCGCGCAACCTGGCCGGCTGGTCCGGCACGATGGCGTCCGGTGTTGCTGCTGTAGCTGGACCCCCAGGCACTCACCTCCTGTTCCCGCCCTTGCTCCTTCCCTGCTCCGCTCTCCGAACGGAGATTCCCGATGACCAAAGAGTTGGTGATTTCTACCAATCGCCACGAAACCAAACTGGCCTTGCTCGAGGATGGCCAGCTTGTTGAAGTTTTTTTCCAGCGTTCCAATGAATACTCTCTTGTAGGGAGTATTCACAAGGGCCGCGTCACGCGCGTTCTGCCGGGGATGCAGAGCGCGTTTGTGAATATTGGACTGGAACGCGACGCGTTCCTCTATGTCTCCGATTTTTTCGAGGAGACGGGGGAAGACTACGAGCGCGTGGGCAGCGGCGACGATCATGGACGCCGGGGCCGTGGCGAGCGCGGAGACCGGGGCGAACGCGGTGAGCGTGGAGAACGCGGCGAACGGGGAGAGCGGGTCGAAGCCGTCGAAGGCGGCGAACGTTCCGAGCGCGGCGACCGGGGAGAGCGCGGAGACAGAGGCGGACGAGGCGATCGCGGGGGACGCTATGGGCGTCCCGAGCGGACTGAGCGTCCGGAAGGCGCCGCACCCGTGCCTGGCGCGCTTGCGCCGGCGGGCGCGGAAGGGGAGGGCGGCGAGGACGGCAACGTGGCTCCGGCCAGCGGTGCGGCGGGCGCGCCCAATGGCGAGCGCGGCGACTATGGAGACCGCAGGGGCGGGCGGCGTTCCCGGCGGCGGCGGCGCGGGCCGAACGACCGCGGATTCCCGGAAAACAAGTTTGCAAGGCCGAGCGACGCGCCTATCGACGCGGCTCCCCGGTTCGAGAACTCGGCGGAAGCCGAGGCGGAAATAGAAGATGAGCCGCTGGTATTGCCGGGCGAGTCGCTGGCAAAGTATCGCGGGCGGCCCGTGGCCGAGGATGACGACGAAGGCAGCGAACCGTCGACGGCGACGCTGGATCCGGAAGTAGTCGCCGAGCACGACGAAGACTGCGCTACGCCGATGAGCGAAGACGAGGTGACCGAAGCCATTGAAGCGGCCGTGGAAGCGCGGCTGGAAGAGTATGGCGACGAATCGGACGAAGTGAGCGAAGCGCAGGACGAGGCCGAGGAAAGCGAAGAGGCCGAAACGGCGCACGTGGCCGCGGCGGCCGTGGACTTCGAGCCGGAGCCGGGCGATATCGCCGAAGAGGTGCTGGCATCGGCCGAGGAAGCGGACGAAGACTCCTCCGACGAACCGTTTGCGCGTCCGACGCACGATCCCTTTGACGAAGCCGATGAGGCGCACGCGGCGGCCGAAGAGGCGCTGGAAGCTTCGTCCGAGATGGACGCCGAGGCCGAAACTGAAGCCGATGCCGAAGGAGAAGAAGTGGGCGAGGCGGGCGCAGAGCCTGCCGAAGCCTCCGCCGAAGTGCGCGAGCAGCCCGCTGCGCGCTACATTCAACCGCGTTCGGGTGGCCGCATGCGCCGCCGGGGACGCCGGGGCGGACGCCGCGACGATCGCGGTGGCGAGCGTGGCGGAGAGCGCGGCGCGGAGCGGCCCGAGGGTGTTCCGGCCATGGCGCCGGAGCGTGACCTGGAAGGATCGCTCGACCCGATTGAAGGCGCGCCCGAAGCGCGCGTGGTCGAGCATCGGGAAGGCCGTCCGCCGCGGGAAGGCGGAGAAGGGCGCGAGGGCCGCGGGGATCGCGAGCCGCGGGGCGATCGCGAACCGCGCGGCGACCGCGAGGGACGGCGCGAGGGTGGCGACCGGGGAGACCGTGGCGACCGCCGCGGCCGCGACCGGGGCGATCGCACTGAGCGCGAACGTCCGCCGATGCCGCTCATCACGGACCTGCTCAAAGAGGGCCAGGAGATCATCGTTCAGATCGCCAAGGAGCCGCTGGGACAGAAGGGCGCACGCATTACGTCGCACGTGGCCATTCCCGGCCGCTACGTCGTGTTCATGCCCACGCTCGACCACAACGGCGTGTCGCGAAAGGTCGGCACCGACGACGAGCGCATCCGCCTGAAGCGTATTCTGGCGGCGCATTCGCAGGGCATGACGGGCGGGTTCATCGTGCGCACTGCGGGCGAAGGCAAGCCCGAAGCCGAGATCGCGGCCGATATGCAGTTCCTGCACAACCTGTGGCTGGACATCCGCAAGAGAGCCGAGAAGCGGCCCGCGCCGGCACTGTTGCATCACGATTTGGAACTGGTGCAGCGCACGCTGCGCGACCAGGTGAGCGACAACTTCAAAGCGGTGTGGGTCGATAACGAAGAGACGTTCGAATCGATTCCCGCCTTCCTGGAGCGTTTCCAACCGGCGATGGTGAACCGCCTGAAACCCTC
>CAYUZM010000777.1:0-3628 GCA_964449665.1 uncultured Solibacteraceae bacterium | reverse complement strand
CCGGCGCTTTACTACCGGCATGCCGGTGCCACCTACGCCATCCCGTATCAATTCCGGCCGGCGCAAGCGGAGTATCGCGAGAACCTGGTGCGGAGTATGGACGGCCAGCGATTTGCCGCACTCGTTTACTTCACGGGCGAGCGGACGCCCTACGAACTGGCTCCGCTGGCCGCGCGCCATGGTCCGCCGCGGCTTGTGGGCCGCGTGCGCCGCCTTGCGCTGTACGCCTTCGGGCCGCCATGACCTTCCGGGCCGCCATGACTTCTTGGGCTGCCATGACGAGGCGGCGCCTGTCGTATCCTAGGTCATCTTGCGGTAAGGTTCGCCCGTGATCGCCATACAGAACATCAGCAAGGTATATGCGATGTACAAGCGGCCCGCGGACCGCTTGGTGGAACTCGCCACGGGGCGGACGCGCCATACCGACTTTCACGCTCTTCGCGACATTAGCTTGCAGGTGGCCGGGGGCGAGATGCTCGCCTTGATTGGGCCCAACGGTTCCGGCAAGAGCACGTTGCTGCAAATCGTGGCGGGCATCGTCGAGCCTTCTAGTGGAGTGGTGAAAGTGGAAGGGCGCGTGGCCGCGCTGCTCGAGTTGGGCGCGGGATTCAACCCGGAATTCAGCGGGCGCGAGAACGTGCTGTTGAACGGAGAAATCATGGGCCGCTCGCGCGAGGAGATGCTCGAAGCTTTCCCGCGCATTGAAGCCTTCGCGGGCATCGGCGAATTCATCGACCGTCCGGTGAAGGAGTATTCGAGCGGCATGTACGTGCGGCTGGCATTTTCCACGGCCATTCATGTCGACCCCGACGTGCTCATTGTGGACGAAGCGCTTGCCGTGGGCGACGCCATCTTTTCGCGGCGCTGCGTGGAGAAGTTTGAAGAGTTGAAAGCGCGCGGTGTGACGATTCTTTTCGTCTCGCACGATTTGGGCCTGGTGAAGCGGCTGGCCGATCGCGCGGTGTTTCTGCATCACGGTCAGGTAATGGCCGAAGGGCGGCCTTCCGACGTAGTGAACCGCTACGTCGGGCTGGTGCTGGAACATCATGCGCCACGCGAGGAAAGCGAGCGGGAACAACAGGGCGAGAGCACCTACCGGCACGGTGACGGGACCAGCCGCGTTGTGCACGTGGACCTGCTCGACGCCGCGGGCAAGCCGCTGACGGTGGTGCCGTCGGGAGCGGCGGTGACCGTACGCGTCCGGGCGCTATTTCACCGGCGCTGCGAGCAGCCGGTGGTGGGTATGCTGATTCGCAACCGGCTTGGCTTGGATGTGTTCGGAACTAACACGCGGGTGGAGGGCAGGGAACTGGAGCCGGTGGATGCGGGCCAGGAGATCGAGATCGACTTCACGTTCGATTGCCTGCTGGCCGGGCACGAGTACACGCTCACCGCCGCGACGCAGAACTGGGATGGGACGAGCCAGGACTGGATCGACGACGTGCTGAGTTTTCGCGTGGCCGACCGGCGCTCGGTGGCGGGGGTGACCAGCCTGCCCGTACGGCTGCACGTGCGGACCACACGCGCCACGCCTGCCGCCGCCAAGGACTAACTGATGGACAACACCATATACATTGCCGTGCTCTCGCTCGTGGTTGCCGTGCTGGTCGGCGTTTCGATCCAAAAGATGATCGGCGTGAAGAACCGCACGGACTTTCTGCTGGCGGGGCGGACGCTGCCGTGGCACGTGCTTGTGTTCACGCTATTGTCGAGCTGGATCGGCGCGGGGTCGCTCTTCGCCGGCGGCGAGGCGGCCTACCGTTACGGCTTCGCCGGGCTCTGGCAGCCGGCCGGGGGCTGGTGCGGCCTTGCCGTGATCGCCTTCATCGCGGCGCGCGCGCGGCGCTTTGCGCAGTTCACCGTGCCCGATCTGCTGGAGAACCGCTACAATCCCGTGGCGCGTGTGATGGCGACGCTCGCGATCGTGATTGCGTACACGGTGATCACGAGCTACCAGTTCAAAGGCGGCGGCGACATTCTACACCTCATCTTCGGCACCGAGCGCACGACGGGCATGTACATCATCGCCGGGTTTGTGATTCTCTTCACGGCGGCGGCAGGCATGGCGAGCGTCGCCTATCTCGACCGCATCATCGGCGGGCTCATCACGGCATCGGTGCTGATTTCGCTGCCCATCCTGCTCCACGCCGCCGGAGGCTGGACGGCCGTCACGACGAAGCTTCCGCCGGACCACTTCACGCTGTTCGGCACGATGTCTCCCGACCAGGCGTTCGGCCTGCTGCTACCAAGCATGCTGTTGCTCATTGGCAATCAGGGCATGTACCAGAAGTTCTTCTCGGCGCGTTCGGAGCGCGACGCCAAGCTTGCGGTCTATGGCTGGATTGTGGGCACGCTGGTGCTGGAAACGGCGCTCATCTCGTTCGCTGTTTTCGGCAGCGCGTTTCTGAAGATCGACAACCCGCGCGAGACGATTCCCGTGAGCGCGAAGTTCGGCCTTCCCGTCTGGATTGGCGCTTTTTTGATTGGCGGCATTTTTGCCAAGGTGATCTCGACGGCGAACAACTATCTGTTCTCGCCGGCCACGAACCTCATTCATGACGTCTATCTGCGCTTTCTCAATCCCCACGCCTCCGAGCGGCAAACACTGCTGATTTCGCGCGTGATTGTCGTTGCGCTGGGACTGTTCGCGCTGATGCAGGCCGCCTACTTCGACAGCATCCTGAAGGCTTCGCTCTATGCGTATACGATCTACGGCGCGGCGGTGACGCCCTCCGTACTCGCGGTCTTTTTCTGGAAGCGCGCCACCACATCGGGCGCAATCGCGTCGATCGTTCTGGGCGCGGCGATCACCATTTTCTGGAACTTCATGGGCTACACGATTGATGCCGTCTACCCCGCCGTGGGGACGTCGGTGGCCGCGCTCGTCGTGGTGAGTCTGCTTTCGCCGCCTCCGCCCGAGGCCAAATGGAAACCGTTCTTTGAGCCGCAAGCTTAGCTGACGCGGCCAGGCGCGATAGACTGTCCCTCGTGGCGCTCCTGTTTCTGCTGCCGTGGCTTGCGGCGGCCGCAACTCTTCCCGATCTGAACGCCATTGCCGCGCCCGCGCAGGGCCGCGTCGGCGCCGCCTTTTCGCTGATGGAAACCGAGAAGGCGTACGCACTCCATGCCAACGAACGCTTCCCAATGCAGAGCGTCTACAAGCTGCCGATCGCGTTCCACATCATGCGCCGCGTGGACCGCCGGCGTATGGCCCTCAACCAGCTTGTGCAGATCACGCCCAAGGATTTCGTCAAACCGGGCCAGCACAGTCCGCTGCGCGACCGCTATCCGCAAGGAACGAGTCTGACGCTGGAGGAGGTGCTCGAATACGCCGTAGCGCAAAGCGATGGGACGGCGTGCGACGTGCTGCTGCGCATCGTCGAGGGGCCGGAGATGGTAGACAGCATGCTTCAACTTTTTAAGATCGAAGACATGCGCGTGCTGAACACCGAAAAGCAGATTGGGTCCAACCAATCGACGCAGTACAAGAACTACTCGACGCCGGCGGCGGCGATTCAACTGCTGTACGCCATCATGAATCCGCGGGCGCTCTCGCCGGCCAGCCGCGAGAAACTGCTCGGATGGATGACCCACACGCCGACGGGCATGAACCGCATCAAGGGCGATC
>CAYUZM010000776.1:0-3636 GCA_964449665.1 uncultured Solibacteraceae bacterium | reverse complement strand
TGCCTCCTCTTCGTGCTGGTCGTGCTGGCGCACTGGAAGCTGGTCCTTTCGAATCAATACACCTGGCTCGACACGCCCGACATTGCGCGGCAAGTCATCCCTTGGATGCAATACCAGGTAGGCGAGCTGCAGCAGGGGCGGCTTCCGCTCTGGGACCCGCATAGCTGGGGCGGACAGCCGTTGCTTGCGCAGGCGCAGCCGGGCACCGTCAACCCGGTGAACTGGCTCCTGTTCGCGACGCCCACGCGCCACGGCTGGATCAAACAGGCTGCACTGCATTGGTATTTTGTTTTGATTCATTGGGCTGCCGCACTATTCTTCTACTACTTTGCGAGGAGTTTAGGCTGCCAGACGGCGGCGGCCGTGCTGGGCGGGTTGGCCTACACGCTGGGCGGATTCCTGAACTACGTCGACTGGCCGCAGCAGAAGATGGGGGGGCTGTGGACGCCGCTGGTGTTTCTCTACGTGTTCCGGGCACTGCGTGGCGAAGCTTACTGGGGCAGCGTGGGGCTGGCCGGGCTGTTCCTGGGGCTGTCGGTCCTGACGGGCCACCACGTCGCGCCGCTTTTTGTGGGCCTGGCGGTGGGCGGAGTTTGGATTTGGGAACTGCTCGGACAGGAGAGCGACGCCAGGAAGCGGCTGGCGGTGGGACTGGCCGCCATGGGGCTGGTGGCGGGATTGGTGAGTGCGGTTCAGGTCTTGCCGGCAATGGAGTACTCCAAGCTCGCGGTCAGATGGGTGGGCATGAATGAACCTGTTTCTCACGATCAGCCGGTAGCCTATTCTGTTCATTCGGCTTACGGAATTCAGTCGTTCGCCCTGCTGGGGACGGTGCTTCCGGGAATCCACAGGCACACAAACGCATTCATGGGGCTGATTCCGGTGTTGTTTGCCGTTGCGGCAGCCTGGGGTCTATGGGGCGACGCGCGGCGAGGGCGAGCGGTCCGGTGGTTGACGCTGATTGGCTTGGGAGCTCTCTTGTTTGCATTGGCTGGCGAGACCAATCTTCACGGAATGCTTTATGCATTAATTCCGATGCTGGAGAAGGCGCGCAATCCCTCTCACGCGGTGCTTCTCTGGAGCTTCGGCGCGGCGGGCTTGGCGGCGCTCGGTGTGGACCGGCTGCTGAGGCGTGAGGATCTGGAGCGCACCAAGCGGCTGTTTGCGCGGGCGGCGCTGGGTGCGGCCGTACTGTTGTGGGCATTCTGGTATGCCTACTATGCCGTGAAGGATGGAAGGGTGGAGGCCGATTCGCGCGGTGTGGTGACGGCTTTCCTTGCGCTGCTAGCGATGGCGCTGGTGAGCGGCTGGGCAGTGGGCACGATTTCGCGGCGGGGCGTGGTGGTGGGACTGACGGCTCTGATGCTGGCCGAGTTGGGGAACGGCATGGCCTATCAATATCCCAGTTGGGACAGCAAGACGCGCGCCAAAGCGATCGATGTGCTGCCATCCGACAGCGATTTGGTGGCCTTTCTGCAACAGCGGCCGGGCCTGGGGCGGTTCCAATGGAATCTAAACCAACACCCTCATAATATTTCGGATCTATATGGCATGGAAACAGATGTCAGTTTCCTGGCGAGCGTGACATCGAACATTTACCGGCTCGGTCCGTGGGGTGCGCGCGGACGGCGGCTAATGGGCGTCCGCTATGTGATGGCTCCGGAACCGGATGGCGATTGGAATCAGCTGGTCTACACGACGCCCGATGGACGGAAGGTCTGGGAGAACCCGGGCGTGCTGCCCAGGGTGTGGACGGTGCACGAGGCCGAAGGCGGGTTTACGCGCGGCCAGTCGTCGAGGGAGATGGAGCGCGGGACGCACGATTTTGGGCGGTGGGCGTTTCTGGAAGGTCCGGCGCCCAAGCTGGAACCATGCGCGGGGGAGGACTCGGTTCACCTGTTGCGGCGGGATTCCGGCCGGGTGGAGATCTGGTCGGAGATGGCGTGTCGGGGAATGGTGGTGATGAGCGACACATGGTACCCGGGCTGGGTGGCGATGGTGGACGGGAAGCGGGCCGAGTTGCTGGAGGTGTACGGGGCGCTGCGGGGGGTTGTCGTGGACAAGGGAGCGCACCGGGTATCGATGGGGTTCCGGCCGTGGAGCGTATACATTGGAGCTGCGTTGACGGTGTTGGGCGTGGCGTTGGCGTGGGGACTGGGGAAGGCCGGCCGGTTAGCGCAAACCGCGCCACCAAGTGAATAGGCGGTGGCCGACGGCGGTGACGACGGCGCCCGCGGGGGCAATGAGCACGATCGCGGCCGCCACGTTTTTCGCATCGACGGTCTTGGCGTAGAGTGCGACCCAGGCTGCCGTGGAGACGGCGGCGCCGAGGACGAGCAAGAGAATCGTGAAGCGGGACACTCCGATGATCAGGATGGAGAGCCATGCGCCCGCACCGGTGACGACGCCTACAATAGCGTGGCCGAGAGAGGCGGGTTCGGCCTTGGTGGCATTCGCGGAGGCAACGATAAGGGATGGAATCGCGGCGAACAGGCTCACGATCCAAAATGCGCGGGAGGCAATCTGACGGTCGTCGGTGGTTTCGTCCGGGCCGGATTCGGCGGTACTGGATTCGACGGGGCTGGCATGGGCGGCGGGTATCGGGGCGACCGTTCCCCGGGCGGCCTTGGGAATGGCGTCGATCTCGGCGGCGATGGAGGCGAGCAGGTCGGGGCGGCGGCGTAGTGCGGCAAGGAGCGGTTCGGCATTGGCCGAAAGCGCGGGATCGGCGAGGCTGCGTTTGAGTTCGAGCAGCAGAACACTTTGCGCCTCATGCGAAAGCTGCGCGGGGGTGTCAATCTGTTGTGCAAGGCGGCCGAGGGGGGAGAGGGGAACCCCGGGTTCGGGCGGAAGTGGATCGGGCGGGGCGGCAGAGAGCGGCAGCGAATTGAGTGCGCGTGCCAGCCGGAGGATGGCATCGGGAGTGCGTTCACGGAGGTCCACAAACTGGATCGCCGAAAGCTCGGGGGGTAGCAGGTGGAGAGAAACGCCATCGGCGGCCAGGACGGGGAGGATTCGCTTGTGCAGCGCATGGGCGTAACCGAATTCACGCTGGCAGGGGACCGAGGCAAGCGACTTGGGGTCGAGGACAAAGAGGAACACGTCGCAACTGCGAACGGCGGCGAGGATTTGAGTCCACCAATGCTCGCCACCGGAGAGTTCGTGATCGAACCAGACGGTATGGCCGAGAGTTTCCAGGTCGGCCGCGAGAGCTTTTACCGTGGCTTCACGATCGCGTTGATAGCTGAGGAAAAGGTTCGCCATGAGGCCGGCCAAGGAGCGGATGGAAGTCGATTTTAGCGGATGGCGTGCCGCGGCGCTATGGCGTGGCGATATCGTGCGGCGCTATGCCGAAAGGCGCCACAGGTAGTCGGCGAGTTCGGCATATTGGGATTTGAGCGAAGCCGCGTCTTTCAAATCGGCGGCCTCCTGCATGGCCTGTCCGAGTTCGGCGAGATGGTTGTAGCCAAAGTAGGCTCCGGTTCCCTTCATATCGTGGGCGATGCGGCGGACGGAGGCGAACTCGTGCTGTTCGAGCATGGCGGCAATCTGCTGCAACTCGGCGCGGCGGGCTTTGAGATAGTCGTGGGCCATGCCTCGCAGTTCCTCCACGCAATCCGCGGCCGCCTCTTCCTG
>CAYUZM010000775.1:0-3638 GCA_964449665.1 uncultured Solibacteraceae bacterium | reverse complement strand
CTGTTCGCAAGCCTGCCCCCAGCGTCCGAGCTTCTCCAGGCACACGGCCAGGTTGAAGGTTGCCGAGGGATGCCGCGGGCTCAGCTCGATCAGCTTCTGATAGCTGGTCGCCGCGTCCTCGAACTGCTCCAGTTCAAATTGAATATGGCCGCGAGCCGAATGCACTTCGGCCGAACTCTCGCCCCGCTCGATGGCGCCGTCCAGCTCTTTCAATGCCTCTTTCAGCTTGCCTTCCAAATGGAGTGCCACCGCGCGTCCGAGCGCGCTGGTCGCACCTGCCCGTTCGTTAAACACCGGTTTATTTTCCGGTTGTTTTTTCTTGGGGTTCATTGCCCTCCACTCCTCTCTCGATCCGAAATGCTATAAGGCGCCAAAAACGCACATAGCCTGCCCAGAGTGTCGTACTGGTGCCAGACACCCACCCAGCGCAGCCGCGCCAGTTCTCCCTTTGCGCTGAAGAATCCGACGCCGCCAGACTTCAGCCGAGGCTCACTCCATGAATCGACAATTTGCCCCTGAACCGTTAGGACATAATTTTCCTGTCTTACTTCCATCAGCACCCGGTAGAGGCTGTCCCGGGTCACCTGCATCGGAAGCGGCTTCTGCTAAACCTCGGCTGGCACGCTGTCAATTACTGCATAACGTTGGACATACGCGGCCGGAACCGGTCCATCGTCGCGCAGCGTCAGCTTCACGGCGTAGAAGTTCCGCAGATCTTTTGCCCGCACGACCCACGACATGCTGCGCTGCTCGATCTGGCCCAAAAACTCCAGCCGGTAATCGGTCAGGTGGAGCGACGGCGTGTAGACGGCGAGCGAACCGGTGCGCACGAAGCCGGCCGAATCGTAGGACCAGGACCGGGCCCAATCGCCCTGGCCTTCCCAATCGGCCAGTCCGGCACGGAAATCGTCGGTGAGCGCGATGGCGGCGCGGCTCATGATGGTCTTTTGCAGTCCGGCCAGTCCGCCTTCGGTGCTTTCGCCGGGCATTGTTTCCATCGGCGAGCGCCGCGGCGAGGTCGCCTCGGCGGTATAGGAACCGCGCGTGCCCAGGCCGACGGCGAGCACGAGGGCCGCCACCATCAGTCCGCCCCATTTGGGAGCGGCGGGCAGCCGCTGCCAGGCCTGTCCGGCCGAGGCCACTTTCTGGCGCCATACCGGCACGTCCTCGATAGCCTCGACGGCGTCCGGGAGCGACGAGGTGCGGGGAACCAGCCGTGTATTGGGCTTGATCACTTCGCGCACCGGCGTATGGGTGTCCGTGTTCGCCTTCGGCCGCGACTTCACGTTGCGCATCTCGACGCGCTCCATGGTGAGGCGGAACAGCTTGACCGGGGGCGCCTGCAATGCCGGCTGATCGAGCGACAAAATCGAGGTCGCGAGCGCAGGCGTCTGCACCATGACCAATTCGGCGGCGACTTTTGCCGGATTTCCATGGCCTGCCCCGGCGTGCCGCGGCTGCCACTCCCAACCCGGCGCCACGGGGCGCCCAAAGGCGGGCAACCAGTCGAGGACGGGCTTCAAACGGGCGGCCGGGCGCAGCGCCTCGGCCGGCACGGGGGCGAGGGCCTCAGTGGCGGTTGCGGCCACTTGAAAACTCTCCAGGCCGCGTTTGGGGGCCAGTGTGAGCGCCTTCACTTGCTGGATCGGCGCCCGGAACTGCACGCCGCCGATGCTGGGCGAAAGCGGCGGAACCAGGAACGGCAACGGGAAGATGCCCTTCACGTGCGCCTGAACGGGCCGCTGTCCGGCGTTTGTGTAGGGCGTGGCCATCGCGACGCGCGAGGCGCGCCGCAACCCCAATCCGCTGAACTCACCGGGCACATGCGGATAGACGGGGTTGCTGGTGACCAATTGATCGCCTTCCAGCAGGTTTTTCAAACCAGCCGGACCGCGCGCCGCCAGCACGGGCAAGGGACTGAATGAGGTCGCTTTCGCCACCTCGCGTCTGCCTGCCTCGGCCGCCCTGGGAATTTGCTGCGTGACCTCCCACGGACGATGTTCGGCCGCGATCGGACGGTAGCCCATGGGGCTCGCCACGCCCTTCCCCAGAAGCCGGCTGTTGCGAATGAGCGGGGCCATCTGCGTGGAAACGATCTCCACGCCCATGCCGTTGCGCACGCGCGCTTCGCCATGCAGAGGCAGCGCCGGAGCGGCCGCTTCCGCAGCCCAAGGCTTCGGCAGCGACGAACGCATGGGGGCCGTCCAGTCGCGCATCCTCACCTCGGTGGGAAGCTTCACTAACGCTCCAAACGCCACCGGTTCGAATTCCGGCGCGGGCGTCTCTTCGCAGAGCGCCTGCTCGGCGTCCCAAAGGGGCGCCAGTTGCGATCCCGCGATGCGGGCCGGCATTTCCCACGGAGCGAACTCGCCGAAGGACTCCCCTTGCGAATACGCGCTTGTGATTCCCCGCGCCCGGACCACGGCCGTCCAGTCCACCGGCTCACCCACCGTCAGACGCTTGCGGAGGATCCGCCAGTTGACCACCGGGATCACCAGTTCGCTTAGCCCGGCCAGCGACGTTTCGCCCGCCCGAAGTCCCGAACGGAAGGTTTGCACGCGAGGGCTGGTGGCATATAACCACTGGCAGAATGCCGGATCGGGTCCGGCGGCCGCCGTTTTGCCATGTGTCCCGTTTCCATTCCCGTTGGCCGTTCTGGGCAACGGCAACGCAATGCCGCGCCGCCTCGGTTTCTTCGCCGTTTGGACGGCCTGCTGCTCGTCGATCAGACGCGACAGTGCAAGGTTGGACTGCTCGTGCGCATAGGCGAGACGGTGCTCCTCGCAGCAGAACTCACCGCCTGTTACTTTGCGTAACAGCGGCACTTTGTTACCGCAGTGCAGGCACCGATTGGACAAGGCCGTTTTCCCTCACTCGCTATAGTAGGGAAAGTTGGCAACCAATACTAGGCGGCGAAAGCCCTATTAGTATTTAGGTTTGGCTACGACAGTTCTAAGGTGCTTAGGCAGCCTCACTGAGACCGGACCGGGGCAAACACCTTAGTGCAATGGTTCGCAGCGGCCTATGCGCCCCACTTCGACGTTCGGGCGCGCTTCCAATCCGGCCGCCAAACGCACGCCCAAACCTGGTCCGGGCGGCAGCGGCAGTCGGCCATCGACGGGTACGAGCGGCGGCTCGACGAGGCCCGTGTACTCATCTAAGTAGTGCCGCCGCACGGTTTCCAAAATGAATAAGTTCGGGCACCACGCCGCCAGATGGGCGGAGGCGAAATGCAGCACCGGCCCGCCGCAGTTATGCGGGGCGATAGGTAAGTAACCGGTCTCGGCCATGGCGGCAATCTTACGAGCCTCCGAGAATCCGCCGCACCAGCTCAAGTCGGGCATGATGTAGCGGGCGGCGCGATTTTCCAGCACCTCGCGGAAGCCCCAACGGGTCATCAGCCGCTCGCTGATGGTCAACGGCAGCCGCGTCGACTGGCTCAGTTCGCGATAGGCGGCCAGATTATCCTGGGGCAGCATCTCTTCGAGCCACATGGGCTGGAGGGGTTCGAGCGCCTGGGCGATCTTGACGGCGCAAGGCAGGTCCCAGTAGCCGTGAAACTCCATGGCAACGTCCATCGAATCGCCCAACTCCTGCCGGATGAGCCGGAGCGGCTCCAGCCCCTGGCGCAGTTCGTC
>CAYUZM010000774.1:0-3642 GCA_964449665.1 uncultured Solibacteraceae bacterium | reverse complement strand
CCGCCTATCTCGACCTGAAGTCCGGCACCGCTCCTCCAACTCCAACGATCGCCGCGCCGCCCGAAGTGATCGCCAGTATCCCCAATATCGACCATCGCCACGGCGACGGCCGCGCCCACGTCATCGGCATCGCCGTCTACGACAGCAACCAGCAGCCCGTCCATATGCTCATGCCCGACATGTCCATCACGATTCGCATCTCCGTCCGTGCGAACGCTGAGCTCTCCGCGCCCAACGTCGGCTTCATGCTTCGCAACCACCTTGGCGTCGACTTCGCCGGCTCCAACACCATGCGCGAAGGCGTAACGCTTGCCCCCATGCAGCCCGGCGACACTTGCACCGTAGACTTCCATCTCGAATTGCCCACTCTCTATCCCAGCCACTTCTCGTTCTCACCCGCCATCGCCGATGGCCCGCTCACGGAATACAAAATGTGCGACTGGATCGACAACGCCCTCACCCTTCAAATGGGTCACGGCGCCGGCCCTGTCTATGGCTATCTCCATCTGCCCTGCCGCGTGGAAGTAAATTCCGCGCTCGGCAAAGCGACGCAACCCGGGAGCGTGATCCTTGGCTGAGTTTACGGGCGAGCGGGTCATTCCCGGCCAGGTCGATGCGGACCTGTGGAACGAACACTTCGCGCGATACCTGTTCGCGTCGCGTCTCGCGCGTGGCAAGCGCGTCGCCGACCTCGGCAGCGGCAGCGGCTATGGCTCCGCCGCGCTCGCCGAACTCGCCCTGCACGTCACAGGCGTCGAACTCTCAGCCGAAGCCGTCGAGTACGCGCAAGCCAACTACGGTTCACCCAAGGTGCAGTTTGTCTGCGCCTCCGCCACCGATACCGGTCTCGAGAAAAGCGCATACGATCTCGTCGTCGCCTTCGAGGTGATCGAACACCTCACAAACTGGGGCGAATTGCTGCGCGAAGCCAAGCGGCTTCTCAAACCAGGTGGCCAGTTTGTCGTCTCCACGCCGAACCGTGACTACTACGCCGAGTCGCGCCGCCTCGCCGGCCCTAATCCCTACCACGAGCACGAGTTCGATTTCGCCGAGTTCGACTCCGCGCTCCGCGACCTCTTCCCCTACGTATCGCTGTTCGTCCAAAATCATTCCGAGGCCGTCGTATTTCAGCCGCTCGGCAAGCACGCCGGCGCCGAACTTCGCATGGAGAAGGGAACCGCGCAAACCGAAGGCGCGCATTTCTTCCTCGCCGTCTGTGCCCTCAGCCCGCAGATGGGCTCGCCGGCGTTCGTCTACCTGCCCACCGCGGCCAACGTCTTGCGCGAACGCGAACACCACATTCAGAAGCTTGAGGAGGAACTCGCTCAGAAGACGGCGTGGCTGGAAAAGAACGTTGCCGAACACGCCGAACTTGTCAAAGTGCACGCCGAACTCAAGCAGGAACTCGAAACGCGCAACCGCTGGGCCGACGACCTTAACCGGCAACTGACCGCGAAGGGCGAACGCATCGCCGTTCTGCAACAGGAACTCGCCGCCGAACAGGCGGGCGCGCGCGAAACCGTAGCGCAATACGAAACCAAGATTGTCGAACTCGAAGCCGATGCCGCGGCAAAGGCAAAGTGGGCGATCGATACCGAGCAGCGCATGAACGCTGAATTTGCCGCGAAGATTCAGGAACTCGCCGACTGTAACGCCCTGTTGACGGCGGCCGAGCAAACCGTCGAAGAGCGAACACAATGGGCCCTCTCGCTCGAACAGCAGCGTCTCGACATGGAAGCGCGCCTCAGCGCCGTCCAGGCGTCTCGATGGTACAAACTGGGACGCTCAATTGGGCTGGGCCCCGAGGTCCAGCGGAAGTAGATGGCTTCCCGGCTCCTCGGACTGCTGCGGCTTCTTCCGTTGCTCGTCCTCTCGCCGCTGCTGGTGGGCATCCCCATGCTTGCCCTCGCCGCGACCGATCTACTTTGGGCGCTCGCCGGGCGCAAGAAGCCTCCGCGCGACGAGAAGCCCAAAACCCATGCGGCTACCGTCGTCATCCCCAATTGGAACGGCCGCGACCTCCTCGAAAAATATCTTCCCAGCGTTGTCGAAGCGCTCGCCGGCCACCCGGACAACGAAGTCATCGTTGTCGAAAATGGCTCCACGGACGGCTCGGCCGAGTTCGTCAAAAAGCACTTTCCCAGGGTTCGCCTGCTGGAGCTGAAAACGAACCTTGGCTTCGGCGGAGGCTCCAACGCCGGCTTCCGCGCGGCGAAGAACGACATCGTCGTCCTGCTCAACAGCGACATGCGCGTCGACAAAGGCTTTCTCCAGCCGCTACTCGACGGCTTCACCGACGAACACATCTTCGCCGTCTCCTGCCAGATCTTCTTCAGCGACCCCACCAAGCTTCGCGAAGAAACCGGCCTCACCCAATGCTGGTGGGAATCCGGCGGCCTGCGTGCGCGCCATCGCATTGACGACAAGATAACCGGCCCCTTTCCCTGCTTCTATGGCGGCGGCGGTTCCTGCGCCTTCGACCGCCCCAAGTTCCTCGAACTCGGCGGCTTCGATGAGTTGCTGCGGCCCTTCTACCTGGAAGACACCGACCTCGGCTACAGCGCCTGGAAGCGCGGCTGGAAAGTGCTCTATCAACCGAAGAGCATCGTGTTCCACGAGCACCGGGGCACCATCGGCAAAACATTTTCCCGCGCCTACATCGACGCCGTCGTGAAGAAGAACTTCGTTCTCTTCGCCTGGAAAAACATCCACGCCTGGCGTTCGACGAACGGTCCACCCAGCGCGCTCGCCGGCGCCGCGGGCCCGTCCATCTTCGGGCACTTCTTCTACGCTTGGGCCGGGGCTCTCGTCAGCGCTTTCTTCGGCGACTCGCCGGAACGCCCCAACCTCTATGCACTCTGGAAGGCCTTCTGGCAAACGGGCGGCGCCATGCGCGCGCGCTGGAGGGCCCGCAACCTCGCCGTGGTCGACGACGCCGAGGCCTTCCGCCGCCCCCTCGGCGGCTACTTCCGCGACCGTTTCGCGGTCTTCGCGCCCAAGCCCGAGAAACTCAACGTCCTCTTCGTCTCGCCCTATTCCATCCTTCCGCCCGTCCACGGCGGCGCCGTGTTCATGTCGCAGACCTGCCGCCACCTGACGCAACTGGCAAATCTCCATCTCATCGTCCTGGTCGACGACGCATCCGGCGAAGCGGCGCACGAAGAACTGACCCGCCAATGCAAGTCCGCCGAATTCCTCATTCGCTTCGAAGGGCAATCGCACACATTCGGATCGATGCTTCCGCACGCCATCCACGAATACGCCAGCCCCGACCTCGAGTGGATCATCCACCGCCAGCTACTGCTCCAGGAAATCGACGTCCTCCAGTTGGAGTACCTCCAGCTCGGGCAATACACGGGCCACTACAACCGCATCGCGACGTTTCTGTTCGAGCACGACATCTATTTCCAAAGCGTCGGCCGGCAGCTCGCGTTCATGACCGGCATCCTCAAACGCGCCTCGGCCACCTATGAATACCTGCGCGGCCTCCGGTACGAACTGAAACTGCTAAACCACTTTGACCGCGTGCAAGTGTGCAGCACCGAGAATGAAGCCTTCGTGAAAGGATTCCTCTCCGACGGCACGGCGCGCATCGATCCCTCCCACCGCGCCGGAATCGACGTCGCGCAGTACGACCCCTAT
>CAYUZM010000773.1:0-3644 GCA_964449665.1 uncultured Solibacteraceae bacterium | reverse complement strand
GCTTCGACCAGGGGGGCGGCCTTGCCATGGCCGTCGCGCTGGGCTGGTAGGGGAATTCGGCCATGCGCATCGCGGCACTGCGCCGCTGCTGGCGGCATTCGCTCGCCACCGCGCTGCTCTCCGAACGTCTGGGCAAGGCCGTCTCGTTTGAAAGCGACCGCGCCTACACGGCCGGCCTGCTCCACGACATCGGCCTGCTCGGCCTGATGGTCAACTATCCGAAGGAATATGCGAACCTTCTGCTCGTCTCGGGCGAAAACGGGTTCGACATCCGCATCACCGAACAGGCCATGTTCGACGTCGACCATTGCGAAGCGGGCGCCTGGCTCGCCCGCCAGTGGAGCTTCCCAGCGGAGATCCTCGACTCCGTCCGCCGCCACCATGACCCCATCGACTATTCGAACTACGGATTGCTTGCCATTACGCAATCGGCCGTCCTGCTGAGCGAAGCGCTCGGCTTCGGCATCATGCCGCCGCCCGACACCGGCGTCGATCCCGCCGTCTATGAGGCCCTGCGGCTGCAGATGCCCGAGGCTGCGCAAGAGTGCCTGCCCGTGCGCATGGAAGTGCTTCAGGACTTCCTCACACAGCGCATCAACGCCTTCGAATAAAGGCCAAAATGATCCTCGATTGAGAAGCGGGAACGCACGAACCTCGCGTGCTATACTCGCTTCTCGGTTGAGATGGAACGCGCCTCCAAGATCCTCGGCACTTCGCGAATGGCAAGCCGGATCTGCTCCCAGGAGCAGATCGCGCACGCGGTTTGGCGCGCCGCCGTCGGTAAACGCCTGGCCGCGCACACCAATCCCTCTCTCCTCCGCGGCGCTACCCTCACCATCGAAGTCGCCGATGACGTCTGGGCCGCGCAACTCGAACCGCTGAAGCCGCAAATTCTCCGCAAGATGGCCGTCATCGCCGGTGCCAGCCTGGTGCGCGATCTCGCCATCGCCGTCGTCCCGCGCCGCCGCTCCATGGCCGTCGAATCGCGCCCCACGCGCAACGGACAAGCCCGCCTGCCGCTACTCGACGCCCGCGAACAGGTGGCCGACCCGGTGCTCGACCGCATCTATCAGTCCTCACGCCGCCGTGCTTTGGCGGGGTGAATCTGCCCGCCTGACGCAAGTTTACGCCCGCGCCATGAGCGATCCCTCTTCCTCCGGTTCCGGTCCCACGCGTTGCCCACTGCAACTTCGTCCAACTCCCCACCGCACTCGCCCGCCGCACCTTGCGTGCACTCGCCCGCCGCACCTTGCGTGCACTCGCCCGCCGATCCTTGCGTGCATCCGCCCGCCGCGCCGTGCCAAAGTAGAGAGAGTCCCATGAAAATCACGGAAGAGCAGGTCCGCTATGTGGCCGATCTGGCGAACTTGCGCCTCACTCCCGAAGAGGTGTCGCGCATGGCGCGGGATATGGAAAGCATTCTCGGCCACATCGACAAGCTGAACGAGTTGGATACCCACGGTGTGCCCGCCATGGCGCAGGTGTTGTTCGAGGCTGAGGACACCGCAACCCTCCGCGCCGACTCGATCCGCCCCACTCTGCCCAACGAAACGGCCCTCGCCAACGCCCCGCAGCCGGGCGGCGGTTTCTTTAAGGTGCCGAAGGTGATTGAACGCTAGCCCATGGATATTTCGAAGCTCACCATTGACGGAATCACATCCGGTCTGAAAGCGAAGCAGTTCAGCGCGCGCGAAGTCTGCGAAGCGGCGCTCGCCTTCGCCCAGGCCGAGAATCCCAAAACAAACGCCTACCTTCACTTCAGCCCCGAGCGCGCCCTTGCCGCCGCGAACGAAGTGGACGCCAAGCTCGCGCGCGGCGAAGAACCGGGCGCGCTGGCCGGCGTTCCCATCGCCGTGAAGGACGTCATCGTCACCAAGGGCGTGCGCACCACCTGCGCCTCGCGCCTGCTCGAACACTACATCCCGCCCTATGACGCGACGGCGGTCACGCGCCTGGAAGCCGCGGGCGGCGTCATCATCGGCAAAGCCAATTGCGACGAATTCGCCATGGGCTCGTCGAACGAAAACTCGGCGTTCGGTCCCGTCCGCAATCCGGTCGATCTCGAACGCGTGCCGGGTGGCTCATCGGGCGGCTCGGCGGCCGTGGTCGCGCAGGGCACCGCCGTTGCCTCGCTGGGCTCCGATACGGGCGGCTCCATTCGCCAGCCCGCCAGCTTCTGCGGCGTGGTCGGTGTAACACCCACCTATGGCCGTGTGTCTCGATATGGACTGGTGGCGTTCGCCAGCTCGCTCGATCATATTGGTCCATTCGCGCGCAGTGTGCGCGACTCGGCAGCCTTACTGGAGGCGATTGCCGGGCGCGACGAGATGGACGCCACCAGCGCTTCGGCGCCCGTGCCGCACTATGCGGACGCCATGACCGGCGACGTGCGCGGCATGAAAATCGGCCTTCCCAAGGAGTACTTCGCCGGGCTTGCAAGCGAAACCGGCGACCTGATCATGCGCGGTGTCGATGCCCTCAAAAAACGCGGTTGCGAAGTGAAGGAAGTGAGCCTTCCCGCCACCGAAAGGGCCATCTCCTGCTACTACATCATCTGCACCGCCGAGGCGAGCTCCAACCTTGCCCGTTACGACGGCGTCCGCTACACCATGCGCAGCGCCGATTCGCCCACGCTTTCGGCCATGTACCGCAACACGCGCGGCGAGGGCTTCGGCGCCGAATGCAAACGCCGCATCATGCTCGGCACCTACGTGCTGAGCCACGGCTACTACGACGCCTACTATCTGAAAGCGCAGCAGGTGCGCTCGCTCATCTCGCGCGACTTCCAGAACGCCTTCGCTGAGGTGGACGCGCTCGTTACGCCCGTGTCTCCTTTCCCGGCTTTCAAGCTCGGCGAGAAGCTCGACGACCCGCTCGCCATGTATCTCTCCGACATCTACACCATCACCGGCGACCTTGCCGGCATCCCCTGCATGAGCGTGCCCTGCGGCGTGACCGCCGCCGGACTGCCTGTCGGAATGCAGATTCTGACCAACCATTTTCAAGAGGCCACGATGTTCCGTCTGGCCGAAGCCTTTGAACGCAATGGCGGCGTCAACGCCGCATAAGGAGAACTTTCGAATGCCCTTTGAACTGCCCGCACTACCCTACGCGCACGACGCGCTGGAACCGCACATCGACAAAATGACCATGGAGATCCACCATGGCAAGCACCACAACGCCTATGTCACGAATCTGAACAAGGCGCTCGAATCCGCGCCGGATCTGGCCGGCAAGACCATCGAAGAACTGCTCGCCAACAACCTCGCCGCCGTGCCCGAAGGCATCCGCACCGCCGTCCGCAACAACGGTGGCGGCCACTACAACCACTCGCTCTTTTGGAACATCATGGGCCCGAAGGGCGGCGGCGCGCCGGTCGGCAACCTCGGCACGGCCATCACCGGCGCCTTCGGCAGCTTCGATGCGTTCAAGGAGAAGTTCGGCGCCGCGGGCGTTGGGCGCTTTGGCTCCGGTTGGGCCTGGCTCATCTGGAACGGCTCCGGCATCGAAATCACCTCGTCGCCCAACCAGGACAACCCCGTGATGGAGGGCAAGTACCCCATCATCGGCCTCGACGTATGGGAGCACGGCTACTACCTGAAGTATCAGAACCGCCGCCCCGAGTACGTTGGCGCCTGGTGGAA
>CAYUZM010000772.1:0-3653 GCA_964449665.1 uncultured Solibacteraceae bacterium | reverse complement strand
AAAGCTTCCAACCTGCGCGGCCGCGGCGGCGCGGGCTTCCCCACCGGTATGAAGTGGAGCTTCGTGCCGCGCACCTCGCCCAAGCCCAAGTACATCGTCGTCAACGGTGACGAATCCGAACCCGGCACCTGCAAAGACCGCGTCATCATTCAATACGATCCGCACCAGCTCATCGAAGGCATCCTGATCGCCGCCAAAGCGGTCGACGCCCATCGCGGCTGGATCTACATTCGCGGCGAGTACCGCTACCTGATCGACATCATGGATGCGGCCATCGCCGAAGCCTACGCGCGCGGCTGGCTGGGCAAGAACATCCAAGGCACCGGCTTCGATTTTGAACTTTCCACGCACACCGGCGCGGGCGCTTATGAGTGCGGCGAAGAGTCCGCGCTGCTCGAATCGCTCGAGGGCAAGCGCGGCGTGCCTCGCATCCGTCCGCCCTTCCCGGCGGTCTCAGGTGCGTTCCAGTCGCCTACGATTCTGAACAACGTCGAGACCTTCGCCGCCGTCCCCAGCATCTTCCTGATGGGCGGCCAGGCATGGGCTGACCTCGGCATCCCCAAAGCGGGCGGCACCAAGTTTACCTGCCTCACCGGGCATGTGAACCGCCCCGGCGTGCACGAACTCGCGCTCGGCTTCCCCGTGCGCAAGATGATCGAAGACGTCGGCGGCGGCATGCGCAATGGCAAGAAGCTGAAGGCGATGATCCCCGGCGGCTCCTCCTGCCCCGTCCTTACCGGCGAAGAGGCGTGGGAGCTGACCATGGATTACGACGCCATGGCCAAGGCCAAAACGATGCTCGGCTCCGGCGGCGTCGTCATCATGGACGAAGACACCGACATGGTGAAGGCCTGCCTGCGCATCATCCGGTTCTATCAACATGAAAGCTGCGGCTGGTGCATTCCCTGCCGCGAAGGCACGCTCTGGCTGAAGAAGCTGCTCACGCGTCTGGACGAAGGCATCGGCTCGGCGAAAGACATCGACCTTGTGGGCGACCTCGCCGACAACATGCTCGGCCGCACCTTCTGCCCGCTCGGCGACGCCGCCGCGCTTCCCACCATGAGCATCGTGCGCAAGTTCCGGCACGAGTTTGAAGCCAAGCTCGCGAAAAAGGCCGTCTCCATGGCCGGGCTGCCGCAACTGGTCTCGATCAACGGCTAAAGGAAATCCATGGCGGATCCAGTTACATTTACGGTCAACGGAAAGAGCATGCAAGCCCCGGCGGGCACGCTGCTCATCGACGCCTGCAAGCGCGCGGGCGTAGAGATTCCGGCATTCTGCTACTACGAAGGTCTTGCGCTCCAGGCCGCCTGCCGCATGTGTTTGGTTGAGGTGGAAAAGGCGCCGAAACTGATGGCCGGCTGCACGCTGCCGGTCACCGAAGGCATGGTGGTTCACACCGAATCGCCCGCCGTCGTCAAAGCCCGCAAGACCACTCTCGAATTCCTGCTCACCAACCACCCGCTCGATTGCCCCGTCTGCGACAAAGGCCGCGAGTGCGAACTGCAGGACATGGTGTTCCGCTACGGCGGGGGCGACAGCCGCTTCACCGAAATGAAGCATCACGTCGACGAGAAGCAGTGGTCTCCGGTGGTCTACTTCGACGCCCCGCGCTGCATTCTCTGTTACCGCTGCGTGCGCATCTGCGACGAAGGCATCGGCGTCAAGGCGCTCGGCGTCACCAATCGCGGCGCATACTCCGAGATCACGCCGAACAAAGGCGACCATCTCGAGTGCGACGAGTGCGGCGCCTGCATCGACATCTGCCCAGTGGGCGCGCTCACCAGCGGCATCTACCGCTATCAGACGCGGCCGTGGGAGATGGAACACGTCGGCACCATCTGCACGCACTGCTCCAACGGCTGCAAGACGACTCTCGGCGTCAAGAACGACGAAATTCTTCGCGGCAACAATCGCGACCGCTCCGGCATCAACGGCGAATTCCTTTGCATCAAGGGCCGCTACGCGTTCGACTTCGTCGGACACGCCGAGCGTCTGCAATCGCCGCTCATGCGCGTCAATGGCAAGCTCGAAGAGGTGAGCTGGTCCAAGGCGCTCGCCTTCGTCGCCCAGCGCTTCAACGAAATCAAAGCGGCGGGCGGCAAGTTCGGCGTCATCGGCTCCGAGCACACCACGAACGAAGAGAACTACTTCCTGCAAAAGTTCGCACGGCTGGGACTTGGCACGCCGCACATCGACCATCGCCGTTCGGGCGACGTGCCCGCGCTGCTCGATGCGGTCAGCGGCAAGCAGAATGCGCTGGCCACCACGGCCGATCTCTACAACGCCAAGAGCGTATTGATCATCGGCTCCGATCTCTCGCAGCAGCATCCCTTCCTCGCCTACCAAATTCGTTCCGACGCGCGGTTGCATCAAGCCAAGGTCTTCACCGTCACCGAAGGTCCGGTGCGTGAGGATAAGGTCGCGACGAAAGCCATTCGCGCCGCCGCCGCCGATCAACTCGCCACCGTTAAAACGCTCGGCGATCAACTCAAGGCCGCGGGCGATCTGGTGGTTGTCTTCGGCGATTCGATCAAAGGCGCAGCCGTGGGCGAACTCGTCGCCTTCATCGACTCCCTCGGCATCCCGGCCAAGTACGTCTGCCTGGTCGACTACTCCAATTCGCGCGGCGCATCCGACATGGGCCTGCTGCCCCACCTCGGCCCCGGCTATCACGTCTCCGCGCAGCCCGGCATGAGCATGAGCGAAATGCTCGCCGATGCAACGCTCGACGCGCTTTGGGTGGTCGGCTCCAATCCGCTCAAGGACGCGGCGCTCGCCTCGCAAAAGGCCTTCGTCGTGGTGCAGGAGCTGTTCCTCAGCGAAACGGCGCAGCGCGCCGACGTCGTGCTGCCCGCGGCTTCCGCTTACGAAAAATCGGGCACCGTCACCAACGTGTGCGGCGAAGTGCAGCGCCTGCGCAAAGCCGTCAGCATCATGGGCGCCAAAGCCGACCTCGATATCTTCGGTCTTCTCGCGCGCGGCATGCGCCTCGAACTCGGCCAGGCAACGCCCGACAAGGTTTTAGAAGAGATCCGTTCCACCGTTCACGGTTATAATGTTCCCTTGCCTGTCATCGCAACGGGAGGAGCGGCGATGACCGCCCCGGTGAATGGACGCGTACCCGCGGCCGCTCATCCGCAGGCGATCCAGTCGGCCCGCGACACACTGTTCACTTCAGGTTCGCTCGGCCGCTACTCGAAGACCCTGAACACTGTCCTCGAATCTCCCGGCGGTCTCTACAAGCCATGAATCTCGATCTCACATCGATCTTAGGCAACTTCTACGTACTGACGCTGATCAAGTTCGGCCTTGTGGCATTCGTGCTGCTCACCGCGCTTGCCTATCTTCAGTGGATCGAGCGCAAGGTGATCGCGCACATCCAACTCCGCGTCGGTCCCACGCGCGTCGGCCCGCACGGCCTGCTGCAGCCGCTGGCCGACACCATCAAGCTCCTCACCAAAGAGGACCTGATGCCGCCCCACGCCAACAAATTCTTCTTCGTGCTCGCGCCGATGATCGCCGTCTTCTTCGCGCTCAGCGCCATCGCCGTCATCCCGTTCGGCCCGAAGATCACGATTTTCGGCGTCGAGACCTACATGCAGTTGAGCGACCTCAACATCGGCGTCCTCTATCTGCTCGCGCTCTCCGGG
>CAYUZM010000771.1:0-3654 GCA_964449665.1 uncultured Solibacteraceae bacterium | reverse complement strand
AGGGCACGACGGCCTGGGACCTCGATTCGGGGGTCGGGCTATTCTCGCTTCCCCTGGCGCGGCGCGGCTTCGAGGTGACGGCGGTGGAGGCGAGTATGAGCGCGGTGTCGGACCTGGGCTTCAATATGGAGCGTGCGGGGCTGAACATTGCGGCCTACAAAGCTTCGGCCGAGCTCTGGATGGACGAACAAACAGAAGCACCCGATTTTGTTTTGGCCGATCCGCCACGTTCGGGCCTGGGCAAGAACGGCGCGCGGGCGCTGGCGCGGTTGAAGCCGAAACAATTGAACATTGTTTCGTGCGACCCGTCGACGCTGGCGCGCGACCTGGCGACGCTGCGTTCGGTGGGGTACGAGATCGAGGGAATGACGATGATCGATCTGTTCCCGCACACGAGCCACATTGAAACGGTGACGCGGCTCAGGATGTAAACATGGAGGCGCGCGAGGTTCGCCAGTTCGCCGAACGGTATACGTCTGCGTGGTGCAGCCAGGACGCGGCGAGCGTGGCCGCTCACTTCGAACCCGGCGGCTCGCTTCAGGTGAACACGACGCCCGCGGCGGTGGGGCGGGAGGCGATCACGGCAGTAGCGCAGAGCTTCATGACGGCGTTCCCGGACATGAAGGTTGCAATGGACGAGTTAGCCGTCGATGGCGATCGAGCGGTCTATCGCTGGACGCTCACCGGCACGTATGCGGAAACGGGGCGCCCTATTGCCATTAGCGGGTTTGAGGAGTGGCGCATGGGCGCGGATGGGCTCATCGCGCAATCACTCGGACATTTTGATGCCGCCGAGTATGCACGGCAAATTCAGTTTGGCGCCGAGTGACGGCGGGGGGCGGGGGCCGCTGCGGACGGTGCGCCCAGCGTGGGCAACGAGGCGGGTTCACGGTGTAAAGAATTTTTTCTTGGCGTCACCGTGTAACGTTTCGAGCTTACGTCATTTGAAATCTTCCTTTTGAAGCACCTTTACGCGTAAGGTCGAGGTGCAAAAGTGTAAAGTTTTGGATTGAAGTGGCCCTGGGCGCGCGCGCATGGGGCCTCCGAGCGAATTGTATCGACGGGGCACAAGCGATGGAACGGCGCTAGGCGGGCAAGTGATTGAGCCAGCGCCAAAATGGATGTGCGGAACGTTTGGGAACGGGTGTCAGGGCTTGCCGGGAGCGTCGTGCCACATGCCACGGAGGCTGTAAAGGTTCGTCAGGTGGCGGAGCATGATGCGTTCCCCGGCTCCCACTTCGATGCGGGTGGAGGCGTCGGCTCCGTAGCCTCCGTAGGCGGCGGTGCGGAGGTCGGGGATGTAGCCGGCCCAGGTTCCGCCGTTGCTGAAGGTATAGCCGTAGAAGAGCGCGTGCGGAACGTCGGACTGCGACTTCCATGTGGTTTGGAGCTTGTGCATGGCCTCGCCGGGGACGGCGGCGATGGCGATGTGGGGGCCGATCAAGACGGTGGTGATGCCAACGTCGAGGGTCTTCTGTTTTTCCCAACGTTCGCTGAACGTGAGCAGTTCGCTTTTGGCCTGGATGGAATCGGCGGCGACGGGCGCCAGGGTTTTGTTCGCGCGGAGGACTTCGGCGGCGAGGTGTTCGCCCATTTTTTGCACGACGCGGAAATCGTCGTCCTCTTTGCCGGAGCGAGCCATGAAGAGCGGGTTGATGTCGCCCGCGCCGCCCTGGACGAACATGACCTGAGTGCCGGGGAGTGCCTGTTCGGCGGTGCGTTGGAGGACGCCGGGGTAGTCGGCTGAGTATTTGCAGTTGGAGGGCCCGAGGACTACGGCGTGGGTGGCGTAGTGGACGAGCAGGGCGCGGGAGCGGCCTTCGGCGTCGTCGACGCGGAGGAGGGTGAACTCGGGATCGACGGGACCGTGGGGAACGCGTTCCATGTTGTCGAAGAGGGCGCGGGCGCGGCCATCGTCGCGGAGGAGGAACCGGTTGTAGCCGAGTTGGATGGCGCCGCGGCCGATGTTGAGCTTGGCGGGGAACATCGATTGGGAAGCGTCCTGCACGGCCTTGAAGACTTTAGCTTCGATTTCGGTGAGGTAGGCCTGGGCGGCGGCGTCGGCGGCGGGGGCGCTTCCGAAGGGGAGGAACGCGGGGGCGGAGTGGGTGTGCGAGGCGGCGAGGAGGACGGTGGGGATGTTGAGCTTGGAGGCGATTCGCTGCTGGAGATTGGGCGCGACGATGCTGCCGAGATCGAACGTCACGATGGCCATGCGCGAGGCGCCGGCTTCGAGGACGAGGACCTTGGCCATGAGCGGGTCGTGTGTGCCGTTGGCGGGGCCGCAGCGGCGGTTGGCGTAGCCGTACATGGGCATGAGGGTTGAGGGCGTGATCTCGACGTTGGCGACGCCGGCGCGGAGTTGGGCTTGGGCGGGTGTAGGGGCGGCGATGGCGGCGGCGAGCGCGAGGGCGAGAAGGATGGCGGCGGGTTTCATGCAGGAGACATCGTATCGCGGCGGGCGGCGCAATATACTGGCGGGGTGAAGTCGATTGGGCTGGCGGCTTGCGTGGCGATGTTGTGGGCGGCGGGGGCGTGTGCGGAAGACTGGCCGCAGTGGCGCGGGCCGGGGAGCCAGGGCGTGTCGGCGGAGACGGGCTTGCCGGTGGAGTGGGGCGCGGGGAAGAACATTGCCTGGAAGGCGGAGTTGGCGGGGACGGGGGCGTCGTCGCCGATTGTGACGGGCGAGTTGGTGGTTGTCACTTCGCAGGTGGGGACCTATACGTCGGCCGATGGGAGCGACCCCAGGCTGGCGCGGGACGACCGGGCGCTGGCGGTGCGGGAGAACGCGATCGGGAGTGTGAAGTCGGCGGATGGGAAGTTGTATCTGGTGGTCGAGGCGTTGCGGAAGACGGATGGCAAGAAGGTTTGGGAGTTCCGGATGGAGGCCGTGGGCGACCGACCGGATAATCACGAGAAGCACAATCTGGCGACGCCGACTCCGGTGACGGATGGCAAGCGCATCTATGCATGGTTTGGGAACGGGCAGTTGGTGGCGTTGGACCGCGCGGGGCGCGAAGTTTGGAAGCGGCATCTGGGCGAGAAGCAGGGTTCGTTTATGAACCAGTGGGGGCATGGGAGTTCGCCGGCGCTCTACAAGGGCACGCTGATTTTGTTGTGCGATCACAGGCCGGTGTCGTACCTGGTGGCCTTGGATCCAGAGACGGGCAAGGAGAAGTGGCGGGTGGGACGGGGTGCCGTGGGGGTTTCTGAGTGGTCGCACCGGGGGGTTGGGGGGCCCCGGGTGGAAGAGCCCGAGTGAGGCGGGGGGGTGTTGGGGGCAAACGGGCGCGGCAGGGCCTTAGCCCACGAGTTGGCCAGTGGACCCGGCGTATCGGTGGCCTACATCTGTGACGTGGATTCGCGTGCCGTGGCAAGTGCCGTGGCGGCGATCAAGGAACTCCAGCCGAGCGAACCACAGGGCGTGGGGGATTTCCGTCGCATCCTGGACGACCGCACCGTGGACGTGCTTGTCGTGGCCACGCCCAATCACTGGCATGCGCCCGCGACGATACTCGGCGTGGCGGCCGGTAAGCATGTCTACGTCGAGAAACCATGCAGTCACACGGCGGAAGAGGGTGAGCTGGCTCTCGCGGCGGCCCGCAAGTATCAGCGCGTTGTCACGACGGGCACCCAACGGCGGAGTTGGGGCCC
>CAYUZM010000770.1:0-3655 GCA_964449665.1 uncultured Solibacteraceae bacterium | reverse complement strand
CGCTGGCGCGGTTCGCGAACATTTCGCGCAACTATGCCAACCTCGTGAAGGATTTCCTGAAGCCGAACAATGGCGCCGCGCCGGGCACGAGCGACTACGTCCGCAACAACTACATCAACAATACGGGCACGGCGCTCGACCCGTGGACCAAGTACAGCATCAAAGCCGATCACAATATCGGGCAGAACGACCGCCTCAGCTTCCTGTATAACTACGGGTTGCATCAACGCACTCCCGGGGCCGATGGATTCCCCGGCCTGCCTGGCGTATTGAATGAGAATCGCATCGACGATCAGAAGAGCCATGTCTATCGCGGCACCTACGACAAAGTGATCACGCCCACGCTGGTCAATCACATGTTCGGCGGCGTGAACTTCTGGAAAGAGCGGCATGATGCGCTCAGCCTCGATGGCGGCTGGGAAGCCAAGGGCATTTGTGTTAAGGGCGCATGGGACTGCAACCGCAACCTGCTGATCGTCGAAAATTCCGACTACAGCACCTGGGTTGCGCGGGCGTATGACGGTTCGGAAAACTTCGTCTACTCCTTTGGCGACGATCTCACGTGGACCAAGGGCAAACACACGATCAAGGCCGGCTATTTGTACGAACGCATCCACTACAACGGCTTTGGCCAGCAGACGATCGGCGGCCTGATTCGCGGCGACCGGCGCTCAACGAGCATTCCGAACAACAACGACATCAGCACGGGAGGCGGCAACGGATTTGCCTCATTCCTGCTGGGCCAGGGCTTCACGGGAGGCACGGAGAACGACCGCTTCGTTGGGCAGCAATGGAAGAGCCACGCCTGGTACATCCAGGACGACTGGAAGGTTTCGCCGAAGTTGACCCTCAATCTGGGCGTGCGCTACGAGTTCACGCTACCGCCGACCGAGCAGTTGGACAAGTGGAGCGACCTCGACATGACGTTGCCGAACTCACGCGCGGGCGGACGCCCTGGCGCGCTCCGGTTCGCCGGCTTCGGACCGGGCCGCGAGAACAGCCGGGCGATTACGCCAGGCTGGTACGGCGGCATCGGACCTCGTTTCGGCTTCGCCTATGCGCTGGATTCGAAGACGGTGGTGCGCGGCAGCGTTGGCCGGAGCTTCGGAGTTGCCAAGACAATTACCGGCAGCGCCCACTTTGAAGGTTCCACGCTCGTGTTTTCGGCATCGAGCTTGGATAACGGCGTGACGCCGATCTTCCTCATCGACCAAGGCTTGCCGCCTTACGTAAAGCCGCCGGTGATTGATCCGACCTTCTCCAACGGCGCCAGCCCCGCATACTGGGACGGCGAATCGGTTCGACTGCCTGAGAACTACCAATGGACGCTGTCTGCGCAACGCCAACTCAGCGACACGCTGGTATTCGAAGCCAACTATAGCGCCACGATTGGCGCGCACCTGGTGGCAGGCTTGAAGCGCTACAACCAGTTGCCGTTTAGTGCATTGGAACGCTACGGCCGGACTCTGCTCAGCAGCAGCATCGATTCACCCGCGGCGGCGGCGGCGGGACTAAGCCGCCCCTATGCGGACATCAACTGCCATTTCAGCGCCACGTGCGCGCCGCTGAGCGTGGCCCAGGCTCTGCGGCCCTTCCCGCAGTTCCGCGACTTCAACACCGCGTCTGGCGCAGGCGACAAGAGCGGGCACTCCAGCTACCATGCGGTGATTTTGAAGTTGGATAAGCGCTACAGTTCGGGCGTCACGCTGCAGGGATCGTACGTCTTCTCCAAACTGATCACCGATGCCGACGGCTACAACCCCGACAACGGAACGCTGGACCACTACAACCGCCGCCTCGAAAAATCGATCGGCGAGTTTGACTTGACCCATAACCTGAAGATGACCTACCTTTACGAACTACCGTTCGGCAAGGGCCGGCGCTTCGTCAACAGCGGCGTCGCTTCGTGGGTGATCGGCGGCTGGCGCATCGCCGGAAGCCAGTTCTATTCCAGCGGCTATCCGCTCTCTCTGAGCAACAGCGCGGCGTTGGGCGGCGTGATGTTCAACGGCCGCAGCGCGGCCACTGTCACAACCTACGACGGTTGGTTTGCCAACAACAGCAACCCGAACTGGAGCGGCAGCGACCGTTACTTCCAGCCGGCATCGTTCTTTGGCCCGCAACCGACAGACCGCACCGGCAACGCGACACGCCACAACCCCAAGGCGCGGCAACCTTGGAATCTGAACGAGAACTTCTCGCTGGCCAAGTCGTTCCGGATCAGCGAATCCGCTCGCATCGACTTCCGTTGGGAGTTGTTCAACGCGTTTAACCGGTTCCGTCCGAATCCAGGCAGCACGAACATTCAGGACGCCAACTTCGGACGCGTGCAGAGCCAGTTGAATGAGCCCCGGCGCATGCAGCTTGGCCTGAAGCTGTACTTCTAGAGCCCGGCGGATGAGTTGGCCGGCGCCGCCGGCTGATTCATCCGCTCAATTTGCTTCACCAGAAAGCCAACATCCTCAAAGGGCGCGCCACCGGTAATTCCCCAGTGGACGCGCCCTTTCTTATCGATGAGGATGGTGGAGTGCAGCTCCATCTCCTCGAAATCGTCGTAGGACCGGAAGCGTTTCGCATTGTCGTGGCCGGCCGAATCGGATAGAAAGCGGATGGCGGAGTAATCCGTGCCTTTGAGCAGTTCAGCATTCGCGGCCGGTGCGTTGGGGCTGACCGCAAGCACGGAGGTGTCCAACCGGTCCCACTCCTTCTTGCTCGCCTGCAACTTCTTGAGCTGTTCCATGCAGTGGACGCATTCGCGTCCGAGGTAGAAAACGAGGATCACGTTTTTGCCCTGGTAGCTGGAGAGTGGAACGGATTTGCCTTCGGTGTCCTGCACTTCGAGTTTGGGCGCCTCATGCGCTTCCCAAATCGCGGGGCCGAAGCGTTCCAGGCTGAGCTTCGGATAGGAACGTTCCGGACGTGGCGCGTAATTTTTCGGCTGCGCCTTCACGCCGGTGGCCAGCGCCCGTTCGATGAGCCGCACGCCTTTGTCCGCGCCGGACGCCGTTAAGGGCAGTTGCTCCAGCGCCTTCCCGGCTTCATCGCGTTGTCCCAAGGCTTGGCGCGCTTCGACCATACCCGCCAGCGCGAAGATGTCGTTCCGCGTCAGATTGAGCGCTTTCTCATAGGACTGCGCGGCGAGCAGCGGGCTCTTGGCCGTGAGGTATGCGTCGCCCAGCGAGACGTAGAGCACTTCCGGATAAAACGGCGGATCGTTGTCACCCAACTGCATGTCGTACTGTTTTTGCGCCGCGTCGGTGAGCAGCCCCAAGCCCCGCACGGTCTCGCCGCGAGCAAGCAGCAGCCGCGCCTTCAGTTCAGAGGACTGCACATTGTAGACAGGCTCGAACTGCTTATTCTTCTCCAGATCCTTTCGAAGTTCCTCGTGGGTGGCGAACGACCGCTCGGCCTTGCCGAGGTTGCCAAGGCCAATCTGGGCGCGTGTCTCGGCATAGGCGCGGTTCATCTTATCCATGAAAATGTCACGCCATGGGATAGTGCGCGAATCAAGCAGCTCGTTCCAACGGCCGAACTTCACCAGCGCGCGCAGCATGGCCGAGATCCCTTGCGAATGGCTGGAATAGCGGGCGTCGGCGTTGTTCTTCGGGTCCTTTGGCGCTTCGATCAACCTACACGCGCCGAAGATGTCGGCATC
>CAYUZM010000769.1:0-3660 GCA_964449665.1 uncultured Solibacteraceae bacterium | reverse complement strand
GACCAGGGAGGAGCGCTGGCCCCACTTCTGTTCGGCCGAGGAAATGAACTCATCGATGATGGTCTGCGCGCCGTTGACGAAGTCACCGAACTGCGCCTCCCACAGCACGAGGGCATCCGGGCGTTCCACGGAGTAGCCGTATTCGAAGCCCATGGCAGCGAATTCTGACAGCAGGGAGTCGTAGATCCACAGCTTGGCCTGGTCGTCCGAAAGGTTGCCCAGCGGCAGCATGCCGATCACCATCATCGAGTAAAGCGCCATAATCCGGCCGCGGTAGTCGTCGTCGATGATCGTTTGAATCAGACCGTTCGTGGCCGCCAACTGGCGCATCGTGCAGAAGCCGCCCACGGCGGCCGCCACCAGCAGCACGGGGAAGACCGGCGCCCACGCGTAGGTGAGCAGGCCCGCCGCAACGCCCAGGGCGTTCACGCTGATAATGCCCGGCAACTTTTGCGTCGAGGTTTCATTCGCCAGCGCCAGCGTGCCCACCACCGCGCCCATGCCGAATACGCCGAGGATGAGACCCAGGCCCTGCGCGCCACGATGGAAGATGGCATCGGCGAACATCGGTCCCAGCGCGAGCGGCGGAGCCGAGCCAAAATTCATCAGCGCGGTGAGAATCAGAAGCGCGCGAACGGGCCGGTGATTCCACGCGTACCGAAAACCGCTGCGCAGATGTTCGAGCGGCGATGGCGGTGCCGAGCGTCCCGGCTCCGGAGTCCGCATCACAAGGAAGCACCCCACGACGGCCAAATAGGAGATGGCGTTGATCAAGAAGCACAGCGCCTCGCCGAACGCCGCCACGAACAGGCCCCCGAGCGACGGACCCACGACGCGCGCGGCGTTGAATGTCATCGAATTCAGCGCAATGGCGTTGGCCAAATCGTCTTTGCCCACCATGTGAACGTAGAGTGCCTGGCGCGCGGGAATCTCAAAGGCGTTGAGCGTGCCCATCACCAGCGCAAGCGCCACAATCATCCACACTTCGATCGCTCGGGTGTAGGTGAGAATCGCCAGCGCCGTTGCCTGCGCCATCATGAGCGACTGCATCAAGATCACAATGTTGCGGCGCGGAAACCGGTCCGCCACCAGGCCACCCAGCGGACCAAGCAACAAGACCGGTATCTGTGCCGCGAAACCAACGGTACCCATAAGCAGCGTGGAGTGCGTCAGCCGGTAGACCAGCCAACTGAGCGCGAGCGACTGCACCCACGTGCCGGTCACCGAGATCACCTGTCCCGCCACGTAGAGGCGAAAATCGCGATGGCGAAGGGCGCGAAAGAGTGCGGGCATCAGCCGAGCCGCTCCAGCAGCACTTGACCGCGTGGGGAGATCCGGTAGCCCGTGCCCAGGCTTTCCGTAAGCCCCAGGTTCTTTAACTTGCGAACGTTCCGCTTCAACGCCTCGCGTTCGAGGCCCGCGCCGAGCCGGGCGGCCAGATCGGCGGCGCGCATGGCGGGATGCGCGGCGATGCCCCGCAGAACCGCCCGCGTCCAGGCACCAGTGGCGGAGGCGGCATCCAGGCGCGCGAGCTTCCGTTGCAGCGCGTCAAGCTCATCCGCCGCAAGGTCGTTGCGTTCACGCAACGCAATGCGGGGATCGTCGCCCACGCGGCGGAACCGGATGCGGTACAGCGTTCCGGGCCGTTGCGCGGCAAGGTCGGCGCGCAGATCGTCGAGCGATGGGAAACCTGCCCGGAGTGCGCTGGCGTTGTCGAGCGCCGAAGCGTCGATCGAGGCGACTTCGTCGATCGCCAATAGACCCACCGGCGTATGCAGCGTGCCGCCGGCCTTCACCGTTGGCCGCCGCCATTGTCGAAATGCCAATGTGATGCGCCCCTCCGCCAAACCTTCCAGAAATGGCTGGCGAAAGAGCATTCACTTCGATCATACGGGATACGGCTCAGCAGGTTCACCGCGCGCGCAGCTACGCTTCACCGCGCACGCAGCTACGCGCGACGGTTCCGCCGGTCAAACGCAGCCCGCGCCCGCTCAATCTCGTCGCCGTGCTTTTCCGCCCATAACCACACGCCGCAGAACGCCTCGCCGAGCGTCTGGCCGAGCTTCGTCAAGCGGTACTCGACCTTGGGCGGAATCACCGGATGAATCGTTCGCACCACCAAGCCGTCGCGCTCCATCTGCCGCAGTGTTTTGGTGAGCATTTTTTGGCTGATGGCGCCCGCAAGCTCGCCAATGCGGGTAAAACGAAGCTCGCCATGCTCGACAAGAATTTCCAGCAGAATCATCGTCCACTTGTCCGCCACTCGGCCGATGATCTCGTGCACGAGCGCTTCAATTTTGGGGTCGGTTGCGGCGGCAGGCATGGTCTTGGGCACACCTTACTCTCTTTACGGTAAGTATAGATCAATCAGGTGCCTACTTCCCCAAAGTGAGTGATCGCAGTAGCATCGAGTCATGAACATGACCAACAACGTAATTTTGATCACGGGCGGCGGATCGGGCATCGGGCGCGGGCTGGCCGAGGCCTTTCACAAACTCGGCAACCAGGTCGTCATCGGCGGCCGGCGGCGCGAGATCCTGGAACAGACCGCGGCGGCAAACCCAGGCATGGGATTCGTTGTACTGGATACGACTAATCCGCGGAGCATTCAAGAGGCGGCCTTGGAAGTCACACGGCGGTATCCCGCGCTCAACGTGGTCATCAACAATGCGGGCGTGCAGCGCGTGTTCGACTTCACAAAGCCGGAGACGGTCGGCTCGGCCGGCGTGCGGGAAGAGGTTGGCACCAATATCTTCGGCGTCATCGATATGGTCACGGCCTTCCTGCCCCACCTGCTCGCACAACCTTCGGCCACCATCGTCAATCTCTCGTCGGGGCTTGCCTTCGCGCCTATCGCGCTCTACCCGGTCTACTGCGCAACCAAAGCCTTCGTGCACTCCTTCACCATGTCTCTCCGGCACCAGTTGCGGAACACGAACGTGGGCGTGATTGAACTTGCGCCGCCGTGGGTCAAAACGGACCTCGACGCCGCGCATGCGACACCCACCACCCATGAAGGAATGAGCCCGATGCCGCTGGCCGATTTCATCGCGGCGGCGATGGCCGATCTCGGCACTGGCGGCGTCGAACTGCCTGTTGCGGGAGCGAAATTCCTTTACAACGGCGGCGTAAGCGAAAAGGCGGCAGAGGTGTTTGCGCGCATCAATCACTAACGCTTCCGCTCATCCATGAGCGCTCCCGTTCATCGTCCATGCACCAGTGGGATGATGGTAGCCATGTTGCGGGCGGCGGCTCTGCGCGCGTGCGTGTTCCTATTGCCCATCATGTGCCTGCTGCCGGCTCCGGGCGGCGGCGCAGCCGATGCCGCGCCCACCTACCGGCGCCTCTGCGCACAATGCCACGGCGAGGATGGCGATGGACTTTTCTATGCCAACGTCGTGCCGCTGGCGGGCATTGCGCGGCGCTATCCGCCGGAACGCATCGGCCAACTGTCGGGCGCATTCTCGGGGCGACTGCTGCAAGGCCGCGAACTCGACGCCATGGTTGCCTACATGGGTACGCTGCGCGGCGAAAAGGGATTCGCCGATTCGGGTTGGATCGTCACACCCTACTTCGTTGAGAAGAAGGCGCCCCGCCTGGCCGAGGTTCGCGTGCTCGATACGCGTTCCGCCTCGGCGTTCTCGCGCGGATCCTTGCCGG
>CAYUZM010000768.1:0-3661 GCA_964449665.1 uncultured Solibacteraceae bacterium | reverse complement strand
GGTCTTTTCAACGGTTTATTCGGGAGTCTGTCGGGAACCCTGGAAGACGCCCTCAGCCAGGAAGCCGATGCCGTCGCCGTCGCCGTCGGGTGGCCCGACCCGGACCAGCGGCTCAGCGTACGCAGCCAGGGCGGCTGGGAGCCCTCCAAGTGGAACGACATCTTTGACGAAGTAGCGCGCAGCGGCACCCGGCTGGCCGCGCGGCTCAATCACCTGGCTGATCGGCTTCCCGTAGCCGTCAGCCTGCCGTCGCTGTCGCCCCCGCCCGCCTCGTTCGCCTCCCCGGGGCACGCCTCGGCGTGGGAGGTCCGCCTGTTCGAGGTCTTGAGCCAGATGGCCTCCGCGATATCCGCCCACCCGCGCATTTCGCTTTTGAACCGTTGGGAATTGGACCGTGTTTCGCCCCCCGCCCAACGTCATGACGTCAAGGCCGAGCTGAGCGCCGGCTTCCCTTACCAGATCGCTCATACCTCCGAACTGGCGCGCCTGCTGGCCCGTTTGCTCGCGCCGCCACCACCCAAGAAAGGCCTGATCACCGATCTCGACGACACGGTTTGGCACGGGATCGCCGGCGAGGACGGACCCGAGAACGTGGCTTGGAGCCTGGAGCACCACGCGCAGCAACACGGGCTTTACCAGCAGCTTCTCTCCTCGCTCCTGCAGACCGGCACGCTGGTGGGCGTGGCCAGCAAGAACGACCCATCCATCGCCGGCCGGGCCCTTGATCGCGCCGACCTCCTGCTCCCTCGCTCCGAACTGTTCCCGGTGGAGTGCAACTGGGGCCCTAAATCCAAGTCGATACAGCGCATTCTCGCCGCCTGGAATATCGGCGCCGACAGTGTCGTCTTCATCGACGACAGTCCACTCGAACTCGAAGAGGTCGCCCAAGCCCACCCCGGCATCGAGTGCATCCGCTTCCCCAAGGAGAATCCGGCGGCGGTCTGGGATCTATGCCACCGGTTGCGTGAATTGTTCGGCAAGCCGGGCATACGGGAAGAGGACCGGTTGCGGGGAGCGAGCTTGCGCAATGCCGCCGAACTGCAGCGCGCCATGGCGGATACGGGTCAACAGGAAACCGTGCTGGAACAAGCGGCGGCCGTGATCCAAGACAACTGGACAAAGGAACCCGCCGATCCGCGCGCCCTGGAGTTGATCAACAAGACCAACCAGTTCAACCTGAACGGCCGCCGCTGGACCGAAAGCGACTGGTTGAGCTTTCTGCGGCGTGAGGACAGTTTTCTCGTGGTGTCCTCCTACCAGGACAAGTTCGGGCCGCTCGGGAAGATCGCCGTGGCTGCCGCCCGCCGTGCCGGCGAGGGGACCGCCGTGATGGAATCCTGGGTCATGAGCTGCCGCGCCTTCTCCCGCCGCATCGAGCACCACATGCTGTTCGAGATGTTCGAGCGCCTCGGCGTGGAACGCATCCAGCTCGAATACGCGGCAACCGACCGCAATGGACCGCTCACAGAGTTTCTGACGGCGCTGGGCGTTCCCCTCGAGCCTGGCGTGATGCCGGTCATCGAGCGCTCCCTATACCGCGAACGAATGCCTCGGCTTTATCGCACGCACGAAATGATAGGTCTTCCGGTCTCTACCCCACCCGCAAACGGCGCTCGATAATTTCGGCAAGCTTGACGGTGTTCGCCTGCAGGCTGAACTTCTCCTCGACGCGGCGGCGGCCCGCTTCGCGCAGCCGGCGCCTCAGTTCCGGATCGTTCAGGATAGGTTCGATCGCTTCGGCCAACCCATTCGCGTCGGCGGGCCTTGCCAGCACGCCGTCCACAGCATCCCGGATCAATTCAAAGATCCCGCCCGCGTGCGTCGATACACAGGGAATCCCCATCGCCATCGCTTCCATCAGCACGGCCGGAACACCCTCGGCGAAGCTTGGCAGCACGAAGATGTCGGCAAGCGCATAGAACTCCCGGATCTTGTCCTGGTTCACCGCGCCTTCAAAATGGACCACGTCTTCCAGCCCCATCCGCCGCACTTTCGATTGCAGGGCCTCACGGTCGGGACCGTCGCCGACCAGCCGCACGCGAATCTTGTGTCCTTTCGCACGCAAAATCGCGGCGGCGTCCAAGAGGAAGCGGTGGCCTTTGGCCGGGATCAGGCGCGCAACGCAAAGAAGCTCCCACGGGTCCGGCGACTCGCGGTAAGGAGCAAGGGTGAACTCTTCCGGGCGAATGCCAATCGGGGCCACCTCAAACTTCGGCCACTCCTCGGCCGGCGTCAAGCGCATCAACTGGCTGGTGGTATAGACACTGATGGCGCAGACAAACTGGCTGGCACGAACCTTTTCGGCCACCCGGTAGCGCGTCGCGTCGTAGAACTCATCGGAACCATGCACGCGCAACGACATTCCCGCGGGCCCAATCGCGGCCGCGAGCAATCCCGCCGGTGAAACGAACTGCGCGTGGAAGTGGCCCAGGCCGGCCCGTTCCAACTGCCTGGCGATGATCCCCGCCTGCACAAAATAAACAAGGTGCCGCGCCAGCTCGCCCGGTTGTGCGCCACCCAGACGAACCGCCAGCGCGAGCGCTCGCAGGTACCGTCGCGGGCGTCTCAGCAACAGCGAAAGGTGCGAAGACAGAATCCGCGCCGGACCTGTCCCGCGAACATAGATGGTCCGCCGCACCTCTTCCTTCTCGGCCTCCGACATCGCCTCCAACGGACGGTCGGCGGGCCCAACCGACACCACCTCCACCTCCCATCCCAATGCGCGCAACGCCTGAATCTCTCGTAACACGAAAGCTTGGGAAGTAATGGGGTGGTTGCTAACCAGGTAGGCCAGTCGCCGGAGAAACGGCATGGACCCTTCATCATAGCGTCACCCTTCGCGGTAGTGTGATAATCGGACGGTTTTGAGAGTTTTCCTTCTCGATGTGCTCTGCACCGTCCCTTACTATTTGGGAGCCCTTTGCCTGGCCCTGCGCAGAGCCGGCGCCAAGACAACCCTGGGATGCACCAACTACTATCAGGACCTGGACCATTTTCCTTCCCGCGGATTGCGGCCCGACCCTGGAGCGGTCGACCTGGTAGCCCGTTTTGCCTCGGGCAATGCCACCGTCCGCCGCCCACTTAAACTGATCGAAGGTTGCCTGAACCTGGCCGCCCTGGGAGTGCGGTTTCTCTTCCGCCGCCCCGATGTGCTGCACGTACAGTATCTCTCTCTAGTCCCCTACGGCGTTCCGTTCGACATCTGGCTGGTGAAATGGGCTCGATTCCTGGGTAGCCGTCTGGTATACACGGTTCATGACCGCCTGCCGCACGACACCGGCACGCGCTACCACGAACGCTTTGCCCGTCTCTACCGCATGTTTGATGGCGTGGTCTGCCACAACGAGGACACGCGCAAAAGGTTGGCCGAGGAGTTCCATGTGGAGGCCTCGCGCATCCGCGTCATTCCGCACGGTCCGCTGTTCGCCGACCTGCAGCCGACGGCCTGGCCCTCACCAATCCGCTCTCTTCGCTCGCCAAGGAGGAGTTCAGCGACTGGGTGGCGCGCCCGCTGTTTGCGCCCAGCCGCAAGCGGCCGCCCGAAAAGGCCGGCGCCCCTATGCAAGCGGCCGCTCCGGCGCAGGTCGCAAGCTATGCGCTCCTGGGAATCATGCGCGAAGGCCCGCACGCCTTGGCGTTGCTTCGCAATAAGGTCGAAGGC
>CAYUZM010000767.1:0-3662 GCA_964449665.1 uncultured Solibacteraceae bacterium | reverse complement strand
GCCTCCTCCAATGGCCCTCCATCGCCGCCTTCGGGCTCATCATCGGCGGCCAGTACTTCGGCCAGCTCCCCTATTCGGTCTACACCAAGAGTGAGTTCTGGCTCGACAGCCCCGCCCTCATCTTCGTGAAGACCGGTGTCGTCCTGCTGCTGCTCGCCGTCGCCTACATCTGGCATGAGCACGGCCTCCACGGCCGCTTCAGTTGGATCAAGCTCGTCGGCACCCATTCGTTGCTCATCTACTGGGTTCACACGGAAATCGTCTACGGCCGCTGGTTCTGGATGTGGAAAGAGAATCTGGACCTCCGCGCCACCTACGCCATGGTCCTCGCCATCACCGCGTTCATGATCTGGCTCTGCTACGCCTGGGAACAACGCCGCGCCCGCCGCGTCGCCGCCCTCGGCGCAAGCTAGCTTTGTGCCCCCGAAACAGTTTTGGATCGCGATAGGCTCTTAGCGCAACTCTCAAATCCCCCACGTCTGGAATGGACGGTTTCAATTTGGAAGGGAATCACTGGAGTTTGGCCGATCAACCAGGACTAGTCCTGGTACTGGCACGTCTAATGGAGGGGCAGCGACCCCTTTCCTTTCCGGCTGGGACGTAGCACTCTGGTTGAGTAGCAAACAACTATGGCAATAGGCGTCCATGCCATTCCATAAGCGCGGACGATTTTCTATGCCGCCCCTGCATTTCGCTAGACAGTGACCGTCGGGAGGATTCGATATGCATCGATTGAGCGTCTATTCCCTGCTTGGGCTTCTCAGCCTCTGCATACCAGCCCAATCCGCGGTTTTCCGCTTCGATACGGACCCGTTTGCCGGTTCGACAGCCTTGACCACGCCCGGACGGCAGATCGTGGGCGGCGAGGACTTGATCAGCTTCTCCATTGCTACCGATATCTTCTCCCTGGAATCGACGGCGTTTGGCGTGGCAGCCCCGGTGCACTTCGTCAATGATTTGAGCGCCAATCTGCCGGCCAGCGGGGTCAATGTAATCGTGCTCCAGGATACGCCCGATCCATTCGCCGCTGGTCTCGCCGCCAATCTCATCGCCGCGCAGATCACAACCCCCGGGCCAGGGTTCTTTATCTATTTCAACAGTGGCCTCGGTGTTCCCCGGCTGGTCTACTCGACTGACCTCGACGACCCCACGGCTGACCTGGCAGTCCTGTTCCGGCTGACCAATCTCGGCAGTGCCGATCTCCCCTCGTTCACGGCGTCGAATTTCGAAATCACAACCGTACCGGAACCGTCCGCCGTGTCAATGGTGACCGGCGCCGGTGTGCTGTTGGCCGCCCGTGGCTGGTGGCGCCGCGCACGGCGTCCCCGGACCCGCACCGCACCCCGTTCGTAAAGCACGCAAGTACCGCACTGGTCGCGGCCGTTCGTGTCACCCGCGCGAGCGGTTTATAATTTCCTCATGAAGACTCTGGCGATTGTTCTGGCCCTCGTCCTTGCCTCCCCCTCGCTCGCCCCCATGGCCGCGCCCTATTCCCGTACTGCCACCAGCGCCCCGCCACGTACTGCCCCCAGCGCCCCGCCACGTACTTCCACCCGCGCCCCGCAACGCACGCCCCCGCCTACCCCCCAGCCGCTCACCGAAGAGGAAACGAAGCAGTTGGCACAGCGCGCCGAAGAGCCCGGCAAGGAAGTCGCCGGAGGCGCTCTCTCCAACCTGCACCTCACCTATATCGTGATCGCCCTCGCTACCGCCGTCATCGTCCTGATCGCCGTGAAATGATCCGGGCCCTCGCCCTCATCCTCGCTTTCGCCGCCGCCGCTCTCGGCGACCCCCTCGCCGTGCCCTTCTTCCACCAGCACAAGAACGGTTGCGGCGCGGCATCGGTCGCGATGGTCGCCCACTACTGGACCCCGGCCTCCTCGCCCGCCCCCGGCGCCGTCTATGACCGCCTGATCGACGCCGAACGCAAAGGCATCCAACTCGCCGGCATGAAAAGCTACCTCCAGGAACTCGGCTTCCAAGCCTTCACCCTGCGCGGCCAATGGAGCGACCTCGAACAACACCTCGCCAAAGGCCGCCCCATCATCGTCAGTCTCCAGGCTGGCCGCGCCGGCCGCCTCCACTTCGCCGTCCTCGTGGGCATCGAGGACGAGCACGTCTGGGTGAACGACCCCGCCGGCCAAGCGCCCCCCCGCACCGGCCGCGCGAAATTCGAACAGCAGTGGGAAGGCGCAAACCGTTGGATGCTGCTCGCCACACCTCGCGCATCGCAGTAGGCCGTTCACGCACGCCTCCTCGTACGTCGTCCCCGCGCTCCGCCTCCCTCAATTCTTTCCCCCCACGCCCTTCGCCGCACACCGGGGCCCGCACGTGGCTCGACGTACACCCGCACCCCACACCCGCCCCGCTATAATCGCCCCATGCCGAAATTCCACGCCGTGGCTCCCCTCTTACTCGTCGCCAACGTGCAGGAATCCGCAAACTACTATCGCGACAAGCTTGGCTTCCAATACGACCGCATCTGGGGTGAGCCCCCGAGCTTCTGCATCGCCGGACGCGACGGCCTGATGGTGATGCATTCCCAAGTTCCCGCCGGCGATCCCGTCGACACCCCGTTCCGCGCCGCCGAAGGCGTCTGGAATGCCTACCTCTGGGTCGACGACGCTCAAGCCCTGCACGATGAATGGGCCGCCCGCGGCGTCACCATCGTCTGCCCTCCCACGAAGATGGTCTACGGCCAATTGGAGTTCACCATCCGCGATCTTGACGGCCACGCCATCGGCATCGGCCAACCCATTGAAGGTGACGAATCGTGTTCCTGAAACAGTACTACCTGGGCTGCCTCGCGCACGCCTCTTATCTTCTGGCCGACGAACAAAGCGCCACCGCCGTCGTCGTGGACCCGCAGCGCGACGTCCAGCAATATGTCGCCGACGCTGAACAACTCGGCGTCCAAATCCGCCACGTGTTTCTCAGCCACTTCCACGCCGACTTCCTCGCCGGGCACCTCGAACTCCGCGACCGCTGCGGCGCCGATATCCGCCTGGGCGCGCGCGCAGCCGCCGAATATCCGTTCGTCGCGATGAAGGACGGCGACACCCTCGACTTCCCCGGACTCCGCCTCCAGGTGCTCGAAACCCCCGGCCACACCATCGAGTCCATCTCGCTCCTCGTCTACGACCGCGCCCAAAACCCCTCCCAGCCCCACGCCGTGCTCACCGGCGACACGCTCTTCATCGGCGACGTCGGCCGCCCCGACCTGCGCGCCTCCCTCGGCTGGAGCGCTCACGACCTGGCGAGCTATCTCTACGACTCGCTTCACCACAAGCTCCTTGCCCTGCCCGATGAGACCCTTGTCTACCCCGCCCACGGAGCAGGCTCGTTGTGCGGCAAGAATCTCTCCTCGGACACCGTCTCCACCCTCGGCCAACAACGCCGCTATAACTACGCCCTGCAGCCGATGTCGAAGGAATCGTTCACCACGCTCGTCACCGCCGACCAGCCCGACGCCCCCGCCTACTTCACCTACGACGCCGTTCTGAACACGCGCGAACGCCAAACCCTCGATCACTCACTCGAACAGGCGCTGCAGCCCGTCGATCTCGACGAGGTGCTCCGCATGGGCGACGTATCTGCTCAGATCGTCGACGTCCGCGACCCAACCGAATACGCAAAGGGTCATCTCCCCGGCTCCATCAACA
>CAYUZM010000766.1:0-3662 GCA_964449665.1 uncultured Solibacteraceae bacterium | reverse complement strand
GTTTTGACCGGCGAGGAGTTGGATAACCTACACGACGAGGCGCTGTGGCGCGAGGCCGAGAGGACGGACCTGTTCGTCGAGGTTGACCCGAACCAGAAAGAGCGCATCATTCTTTCGCTCAAGAAAATGGGCTACGTTGTCGGCTTCCTCGGCGATGGCGTGAACGACGCGCCGGCGATGCACTCTGCAGACACCAGCCTTTCGGTGGAAGGCGCCGTCGATGCGGCTCGCGAGGCCGCCGACTTCGTGCTGCTCGACAGGAGACTCGACGTCATACGGATGGGGATAATCGAGGGCCGCCGCACGTTCGCCAACACGCTCAAATACGTGCTGACGACGACGAGCGCCAACCTGGGCAATATGGCGAGCATGGCGCTGGCGTCGCTATTCCTGCCCTTTCTACCGCTGCTGGCGAGCCAGATTCTGCTCAACAACTTTCTCTCGGATATCCCCGCCATCGGCATGGCAAACGACAATATCGACGAGGAGGCGCTTGCGCGGCCCGGCCGATGGAACATGCACTTCATCGGACGCTTCATGATCGGATTCGGCCTGCTCAGCTCGCTCTTCGATCTGCTCACCTTCGCCGTGCTGCTCACGGTGTTTCAGGCGACGCCCGAGCTTTTCCGCACCGGCTGGTTCATCGAGTCGTTGCTGACGGAACTGGTAATCGCCCTGGTTGTGCGCACAAGCCGCCCGTTCTACGCCAGCCGGCCGGGTACGCTGTTGCTCTGGTCGACGGTGGCATTGATCGGGACGGCCTTCTTCATACCCGTCCTGCCCTTTGCGGGCGTACTCGGCTTTGTTCCACTGCCCGCATCTTTGCTCGCGGCGCTGTGCGGCATCACCGTGCTCTACATGGCAGCCACCGAATGCGCGAAGCGTCCCCTGTTCCGGTTGGCCGCGCGCCCCCGTGTTTTCGCGCCCGCGCGATGACGCCGGCCAAGCACTACCGCGATCGAGTTATTGCCTGCCACCACGGCCGTGGTAGGCGAGGCTTACGACGTTGTGGGTGCATGTGCGCGCTGTATCCGCACTAGAATTGGGAAATCGGTCCGGCAAAATTTTCGTGAGAATCTGGGAACCACTTCTTTGGCGCGCGTGCCTGGGACTGCTCTGCATTGTGGTGGGCGGTTGCCAGCCGCCGCGCGCGCAGGCGCCGCCATCGATCGAGTTCACCCGGCTTCCACCGATGGGGGAAGGCAGTCCGGAGAAGGTCGACGCGATTGAGGGGCGCGTTCGCGGCGCGCAGCCGGGCCAGCGAGTGGTCTTGTTTGCCCGAAGCGGCGTTTGGTGGGTGCAGCCGACGGCGCGCCAGCCGTATACGAGCATTCAACGCGGATCGGTATGGAAGAGTGTGACGCATCCCGGCGTCGCCTATGCCGCTCTGCTGGTGCAGGCCGATTACCGTCCACCGACCACGATCCAGGATTTGCCGGAGGTGGGCGGAGGCGTGCTGGCGGTTGCGATGGCGGACGAGAGCAAGTTGCGGCGTCCGAAGATCGAGCCCGTCGAGTTCAGCGGATACCGCTGGGACGTGCGGCAAACGCATGGCAACCGCGGCGGATCGAGAAACGAATACGACAGGTCGAACGTGTGGACCGACGCAAATGGATTCCTGCACCTGCGCGTCGCCCGGAGGGACGAACATTGGACCAGCGCCGAGGTGACGCTGACGAACAGTCTTGGTTATGGAACGTACCGCTTCGTAGTGCGCGATATTTCTCAACTCGAACCGGCCGCCGTGCTCAACATCTTCACTTGGGACGAAGCGGGACCGCCGCGCGAGATGAATCTGGAAATCAGCCGCTGGGGGGAGACGGAGGTCAAAAACGCGCAGTATGTCATTCAACCCTACTTTGTGCCGGCCAACGTATTCCGCTTTCAAGCGCCGGCCGGAGTGTTGACGCACTCGCTTCGCTGGGAGCCGGGGCTATTCGCGTTCCAAACGGCGCGCGGATCGGGCGCGAGCGCAAAGACGGTGGCGGCGCACACGTTCACATCCGGAGTGCCTACGCCTGGAAGCGAAGCGGTACACATCAATTTCTACGTCTACAGCAACAAGAGGAACCCGATGCGGAACGGGGCCGAGGTGATCGTTGAGAAGTTCGAGTATCTTCCGTAGCGGGCCGGTGGCGGCCGCGCGGGGGACCTGCACCTGTGCGGTTTGGGCCGCAATTGCGTGGCTGATGTGGTGCGCGCCGCCGGCGCTTGCGGTAGATCCCTCTCGCGCCGTTTCGCAGTATGTGCGCGAGCGATGGGGGCCCGATCGAGGGTTTCCCCGCGGGCCGGTCTATGCCATTGCGCAGACGCCAGATGGTTACCTTTGGATCGGCACGGAGGCGGGGCTGGTCCGCTTCGACGGACTGAATTTTCAGTTGGTGAAAGGCAAGAGCACGCCCGTGGTGAGCGTGCTTGGATTGACCGTGGATCGCGGCGGCGATCTTTGGGTGAGGCTGCCGAGCCCGACTTTGCTGCGCTACCGGGAGGGCGCGTTCACCGATGCGATGGTCGAGCTGGGAATGCCGTACTCCAACTTGACGGCGATGAGCCGCTCGCACGATGGCGGCCTCGTGGTGGGGCGGCTAGAAGACGGTACGGTCATCTATGAAGGCGGTAAGTTCGGTATCGTCCGCGAGGCCACGCCGGTCGCGCGTTCGCCCGTTATCTCCGTGGCACAGACCGCGGGCGGCGATTTATGGTTGGGTACCAGGGACGCCGGCCTGTACCGCGTGCGAGAGCGACGCACGGAGGCGGTGGCGGGTGAGGCGCCGGACACGAAGATCAACTGCCTGTTGCCCGAAGCCGGCGGGCGCATGTGGGTGGGCACCGACGCCGGCCTGGCGCGATGGGACGGTTCGAGGCTTGCCTCCGTGGCGTTGCCCGGTGCGCTGAACCGGATTCAGGTGCTGGCTCTGCTGAAAGATCGCGATGGCAATCTTTGGGTGGGCGCCGGCGCGGGCGGGCATGGACTTGTGCGGGTGAACTCACAAGGCGCCACTTTCCTCAATGGTCTCGGCGGGCCGGGCGTGGCGGTGACGGCATTGTTTGAAGACCGCGAAGGGAGCTTGTGGATCGGGAGCGCGAACGGTATCGAGCGCTTGCGCGACAGCGCCTTCGTTACGTATTCGCATCCCGAGGGCGTGCCGGCCGAGGGCAGTCATCCCGTGTACGTGGATGCCGCCAACCGGGTTTGGTTTCCACCCGCGACGGGCGGTTTGTGGTGGATGCAGAACGGCGAGAGGGGGCAGGTGACCGCGGGCGGATTGGGCGGCGACGTGATCTATTCGATCGCCGGCGGCAAGGACGAGCTTTGGCTTGGGCGGCAGCGCGGCGGACTCACTCGATTGCGCATGGAAGGCCGGCCGGCGGAAACCAGGACGTACACCCGAGCCGACGGGCTGGCCCAAGATAGCGTCTACTCCGTCCACCAGGCACGAGATGGAACGGTGTGGGCGGGCACATTGGGAGGCGGTGTGAGCCAACTTCGCGAGGGGAAGTTCACCACCTATACCACGGCAAACGGGCTGGCCTCAAACACGGTTTCTGCCATTCTGGAAGGCGCCGACGGCACGATGTGGTTCGGGACGCCGGACGGTTTTACCGGCCTTTCCGGCACCCCCTGGCAAACGTAAGGCCACGGGGATGGATTGCCATCGGCG
>CAYUZM010000765.1:0-3663 GCA_964449665.1 uncultured Solibacteraceae bacterium | reverse complement strand
CGCGCGAGCATGCGGTTATAGATGTCCTTCTCCTTGAGTTCCGGCGTCACCACTGAAGTCTGGCGGTAGGTGGCCGATGTCACGATGAGGCGGTGCAGGTCTTTCACCTTCCAGCCCTTCTCCATGAATTCGACGGCGAGCCAATCGAGCAACTCGGGATGCGACGCGGCAGGACTCTGTTTGCCAAGATCCTCGGAGGTTTCGACGATGCCCGTGCCGAAGTAGCTCTGCCACACGCGATTCACGAAGGAGCGCGCCGTGGTGGGCGAATTGCGGTCGGCAATCCAGCGGGCGAAGGTCAGGCGGGCGGGTTCGTCGGAGGCGAGTTTGGCCGGAAGCGCATGGAGGAACGCGGGCACGCCGGGTTCGACGGGTTTCGCCGGTTTCAGGAAATCGCCGCGCGTCAGCAGGTTCGTCATGCGGCGCTCGTCGCGCTCATTCAAGACAAGCTGCGTGGAGCCTTCGGGATGCTCGCGCCAGAGTTTTTCAATCTCGTCGTTCTCGGCGCGCCAGGCGGCTTGCGTCTCGCGGAAGTGCGAGAACGAAGCGTCGAGTACCGGCTTGGGATCGGCCGCTGTCGTGTAGGTGAGCCGCACGCGGCCGAGGTTGTAGTTTTGGTTGTCGTCGGAGTTCCAACCGCCATGCCGCTGGTTCAGATAGATATTGAGGATCGTTCCACCCTCGAATCCGACAGGCTCCGACGCCACAAAGACGGCATTGCGGGGTTGATTGCGGCGGCCGGGGCCGGCGTCGATGCCCCAGGCCGTGTTGTCCTTGCCATCGATCGCGTAGTTGACCGGACCGGTGACGCGCGGCGTCTTCTTGCCGGCCAGTTCTTCTTTGTCGCGATAGATGGCGTCAATGGGCGCCTCTGAAAGATTGACGTCGGCGAGAGCACGCACGAATTTGATCTTCGTGACTTTCGTTGGATCGTTCGCCGGAGCGGCATCGGCCTCGAACTCGGTGAGCGCTCCGGTCCCTTTAATGCTGCGGCCAGGGCCGCCGCGAGGCAGGTTGGGATCCATGAGCAATTCGAGACGGAATGCCGTAATGCCGCGCGCTTCGGTCTTCACCGTCATCTTGACCTTGTGCTTGGTTGGCGCGTATCCGGCGGCGAGCATGGAACCGTCGCCCATTGCCAGATACTTCTGTCCGCCGGTGGAGATGTCCTCGACATCGGGCTTTAGGAGCGTCCACTCCGATTCTTTGCCGGAGAGCGCGGCCAGACGCGAACGCCAATCGGGCACGCGTTTCTGCAAGCCCGTTTCGATAGCCGCGACACGCGCCAGAAGCTCTTCGCGTTTCTTCTGCTCTTCGGGCGTATAGACGACCGCGTTCGATTCGTGCGAGTTATTGAGGAAGGCGAAGAGGCGGTAATACTCTTCCTGCGTAAGCGGGTCGAACTTGTGGTTGTGGCACTGCGCGCATTGAATGGTGACACCGAGCATGGCCTTTCCGATCGCGTCCATGCGGTCAAACATGGCCTCCATGCGGAACTGTTCGGGGTCGATGCCGCCCTCCTCATTGATCATGGAGTTGCGCAAAAAGCCGGTGGCGACGCGCAGTTCTTGGGCGGCGGCGGGATTCGGCGCCGCCTTCGCCATCAGGTCGCCGGCGATTTGCTGCTGCAGAAACTGGTCATAGGGAAGATCGCGATTGAAGGCGTTGATCACCCAGTCGCGATAGAACCAAACCCACCGCTGCTTGTCCTTCTCGAAGCCGTCGGAGTCCGCATAGCGGGCAGCGTCGAGCCAGATGCGCGCCCAGCGTTCACCGTAGTGCGGGGAGGCGAGCAGGCGCTCCACCTGCTTTTCATATGCCTTCGGCGAGCCGTCGGCAAGAAACGCCTTCACTTCGGCGGGAGTGGGCGGCAGGCCGGTGAGGTCGAGACTCAAGCGGCGGAGCAGCGTTGCTTTCCCGGCTTCTGGAGAAGGGGCGAGTTTCTCTTTGTCGAGGCGGGCCAGCACGAAGCGATCAATCGCATTGCGCGTCCAGCGCGCGTTGGCCACGGTGGGGAGTGCCGGCCGCACGGGCGCCTCATAGGCCCAATGTTTCTTCACGGCGGCGTTTTGTACGCCCACGCCTTCCGGCCAGACGGCCCCTTCTTCGATCCAACGCTTAATGGTGGCGATCTGTTCGGGCGGCAGAGGTTTGCCGCCCATCGGCATGCGTGCCTGATCACCAATGCCCGCGGTCCGCAGGTAGAGAGGACTATGAGCGGCATCGCCCGGAACGATGGCTTTGCCCGAAAGTCCGCCCGACATGGCCGTATTCCGGGCGTCCAGGCGCAATCCGCCCATCTGCGCTTTAGCGCCGTGGCATCCGGCGCACGACTTGTCGAGCACGGGTTTGATGTCGCGTTCGAAGTCGACCTTAGCCGCTTGTTGCGCGGAAAGCGGCGTGAGCACGGTGAAGCCGGCCAGCGCGGAAAGAAGTGGAATATACAAGCGAAGCATTTCGGTGGTTCGCTTCTATTCTATGCCGAGCCAGACGAGGCGGCCCGGGCGAGCACGAGCGCCCTCGCCGGCGGTCCTTGTGGGCGCGAACCGGCGGACACTATTGCGGATGCAACGGTCTGATGAAGGACTCGCCACTACTTCCTGAGAATTCGGATATACTGGCACGCACGCAAGGCAACTAGGGGCCTTGCAGAACGCTTACAAGGGTGAGGGGGTTCCTCATGAGTCTACAAAAGCTGATTGCGATCAGCCTTCTTGCGGCGTGCGCATTTGCGCAAACGGACCGCGCCATCGTGACCGGGACGGTGACGGATTCGTCCGGCGCGGCGATTCCGGGCGCGAAAGTATCGGCAAGAAACGTCGCCACCAACGTCAGCGCTTCAACGGAAACGACGTCGAGCGGCGACTTTACAATTCCGGCGCTGCCGGTGGGCACCTACGAAGTGCGCGTCGAGAAACAGGGATTCAAGGCGGCGGTACGATCCGAGGTGATCTTGAATTCGGGAGCGAGCGTTTCCGTGAACGCGACGCTGGAGGTGGGCGCCGTATCGGAGTCCGTGCAGGTTGCCGCGACGCTTGAGTTGCTGCAAACCTCGACGGCAAAGGTGACCACCGCCGTCTCAAACAAGCTGGTGGATGGGCTTCCATTGGTGGTCGGCGGCGCGATGCGCGGCGCGTTCGATCTTGCGTTAATCACGCCGCAGGTGAATCAGCCGAACGACGATAACCTGAATATCGGCGGCGGTCAGGGCGGAGCCTACGGCGCCACGCTCGACGGCGTTTCGGTGCTTACCGGACGGTTCAATTCGGTGCAATGGGCCAACGTGAACACGCCTTCGGTGGACGCCATCACGGAGTTCTCGGTGGATACCAACGGCTTCAAGGCCGAGTACGGCCGCGGCCAAGGCGGCATGATTACGTTCTCGTCCAAGTCGGGCACCAACGAGTTGCACGGCACCGCGTATGAGTTCCTGCGCAACGACGCGCTTGACGCCCGCCGCTTCTTTGAAGCACAGAAGGGCAAGTACAAACAGCACGACTTTGGTTATTCGGCGGGCGGTCCGGTCTACATTCCCAAGATTTACGACGGCCGCAACAAGACCTTCTTCTTCACGTCAGGCGAGTGGTTCCGCAACCGTGTTGGCGCGGGTAGCGGCCGTTTCAGCGTTCCCACGCCGGAGATGTTCAATGGCGATTTCCGGAA
>CAYUZM010000764.1:0-3670 GCA_964449665.1 uncultured Solibacteraceae bacterium | reverse complement strand
CTCAAACATCGAAACCTCTCAGTCAAAGTTCCAATCAACGTTGGGATCATGGAAGCTGTCCACATGACCACAAGGTTTAGGGTGTCCTGAAGATTCTATTCTGTTTCGCGAAGTGTGGCTACACCTTTCGACCATGAGATCAGCGGGTTCCAACTCTCACTGATTTGGGACGCCATTTCTTTGGGTACCGCCACCAGATTATCCCCGGTTTGCCCCTCGGCGCCGCGCCTGAGCAAGCCCGTGTCGTAGTCGAAGTGGTAGAGTTCGTATCCCAACCCCTCAAAAGTAGCCAGCAGTTCCTCGCGGCTCGATCCTTGCGCCTCCAGGCTGCGCGGCGAAACCTCAACCAGCACCACCGGCCGTAACTCCCGGAACACCCGCCCGCCCCCGCGTAGCGCCGCCGTCTCCGCACCCTCGATATCCATCTTCAAGAAGTCGACCCGCTCCCAACCATACTCGGCCGCCAGGCTGTCGAAACTCCGAACCACAACCCGCCGCCGCGCATCCACATGCACGCCCTCCCACGCAAACGCCCCCAGCGTGTTGTGGCCGGAACGATGGTCCTGCGCCAGCAGAAACTCCGCTTCGCCATCCGCGCCCGCCACCGCGCAGGGAATCATCGTCGCCGTGAGTCCATTCAGTTCAAGATTCCGCCCGCAGGCCGCGCGCTCCCGCTCGCTCGGTTCAATGGCGTAAACCCGCCCCTCCGGCCCCGCCCGCCGCGCGGCAAACACGCTGTACAAACCCTCGTGCGCCCCGGCGTCGACGAACACCATCCCCGGCTGCAAATACCGGTCGAGAACTGCGAACTCGTTCGCCTCGAAGGCCCCCACCACGAACAGCCCCCGGCTCAACTCGTTGCCCAGTTGCACCTCCAGCCGCAACCCGCTATACCAGTCGAGGAGAAGCGCCACCGTACGTGGCTGCGCAGCAAAGTGCTCCCAAATCTTCTGCCGCCGCTCATAGAGCGGATCCGGCTCGCGGCAAAACTGCTCCCACTCCCGCCACGGCCAAGGTCCCAGCGGCCGGCAGCACGCCAGCGCCTGCACCATGCCCACTGTCGGCTTCTCCTCCCGCCACCGCGTATGCGCCAATACTCCGGCAACGGCGCCAACGATACCGGCAGTGAGCAGCAGTGCGAGCAAGCTCACTCCAGCTTATCCAAGCGCGCGTCCCCGATCGAGACATGCGATCCACCACGCCCGTCCGCACGGCCCAACCCGGCCCACATTCGCCCCAGCCCATCCTCGCCGCCCCCGCCTGCCCAGTGCACATCCACCAGCCGCCCTTGCCCCCATCGCCCACTCGCCTCAGCCCAGGTCCCCCGTCACCCTCATCCTCTCCGGTCACCCCGCCCGCGTCCACCCGCCCCTTCCCGCATCGTCCACTCGCCTCAGCCCAAGCCCCCGGCCGCCCGCCCCGCACGAGCCCCGCCCACACCCATTTCTTAATGATTTCGTTCGAAAATTACGGGCTCTTTTCTTAGCGCATTATGTTATAGTTTCGGCACAAGTCTCGCCTTGGCGATGCGACTGTTCGAACGGTAGTTAGGAGGTACAGATCAGTCATGCCGGCAACAAAAGACACAGCTCCCATGAACCGTAAGGAAGTGGGCAAGCTCACCCTCGAAATCCATCCCGAAGCGCTTCGGAGCATCATTGGCAGCGGCCGCCTCATGGAACTGGCCGACACGCTGGCCAAGGAAGCGGCGGCGCAAATCTCGGCCCAAATTGTCGAAAAAGTAGCGGAGGCCGCCGTCGGCGGCGGAATGCAGTCCGGCGTCGGCGTCGGCGCCGCGTTCATCTTCGATGGCGGCGATTTCGGCACCGTTCCCCCACGCCCGAAATTCGGCGTCCACGACATTGCCGACATCGTCCGTGGCACCGACCTGCGCCGCGTCGCGGCCGCCGGCTCGATCGGCGGATAACCACCAGCGCTTCCCCTTCAACCCATCCACCCCCCATCGGGCGCGTCGCAACCCGGCGCGCCCTGGTTCGTCATCGGGAGTCTGCCATGGAATTCTCCGACGAAGCCCAACACGGCCGCGGCTCCGCCACGCTCGTTCTCCATCTTCTCGGCCAGTGCAATCTGCGCTGCGCCCACTGCTATATGGACGGCGCGCCCGAGCGCCACGAACAACTCCCCCTCTCCGCCGTGCTCGACGCCATCGCCGAATGCGACGCCCTCGACATCGGCGCGCTCTACATCACCGGCGGCGAACCCCTCCTCTATCCCGGTTTCGATTTCGTCATCCACGCCGCCAAACGCATCCCCGGCTTGGAGCCCACCGTCTGCACCAACGGCATGCGCATCACCCGGCATCACGCCGACCTCTTCCTCGACGCCCGCGTCCGCGTCAACATCAGCATCGACGGCTCGCCCGAGTTTCACGACCGCTTCCGCGCCCTCCCCGGAGCCTTCGCCGCCACCGAAAAGCGCGCCCATATGCTCGCCGAAGCGGGCGTGCCCATCACCATCATCATGACCGTCTCGCAGGGCAACCTCCACTCCGTCCGCGCCGTCGCCGATTGGGCCTATGGCATCGGAGCCGTGCAGTTCCGCGTCCAGCCTCTGCTCAAACTCGGCCGCGGCGAGGAGATCGCCGGTCAACGCCTCACCAGCGAACAGCTCAATCGCCTGCTACTCGAACTCTCCGACCTCGCCAACACCTACAGCGCCCATGGCCTGAAGTGCAACCTCGTCGGCGTCACGCGCCGCTTCCTGCTCACCCACCCCTGCGGAGCTTATGTGTGCAACGGCGCCGGCTGCCACCGCCGCGTCGAACAGGAGATCAAGAAGGTGGTCATCCGCGAAGACGGCGTCATCCTGCCCGAAGTCACCAACCTCGATCACCGCTATGCCATCGGCGACATCCGCGACGGCTCCCTCCGCCGCATGATCCACCGCTACTTCGACGACGGCTACGCGCGCTTCGACCAGCTTTGCCGCGCCGCCTATAACGAAGTCGTGCCGACCTACCCGGATGCCGTCGTGCCCTGGGACCAGATCCTCGCCGAACGCAGCCGCACCTGGCAACCCAGCGAATTCGTACACCTCGCCGCCGCGGGCTGCGGCGCCGGCTGCGGTCATTAGTCCAAACACACCGTAACGATCTCACCCGGACGGGGCGGCGGCACAGGTTTTCGTGTTGCGTGGCAGCCGGGCGAGCCGCAACGGTCAAGCCGTATCGGCGAATAGGTGTAATCGAGACCCCGTTGGGAATGCAACGATGTCCGTACTTCCTTAAAGTAGCCACGCCGCGAGACCGTCACGGAGATGCTACGCCGGTCCGGAACCGCGAACTGGAACCAGCCGTTCCTGTCCGTGCGCACTGAAGCGCACCCGGCCCGGCGGCCGCAATCGGGAACCACCTCAACGCCGGCAAGAGGTTTCCCTTGCACATTCGTCACCTGCGCGGAGACTGCACCGGCGCCCGCCGGGTCTTTGAGCAGCCTGACTTCCTCAAGGCTCGCTCGATCCGAACGTCCGCACCCTCCCAGACCAATCTGCAACATGACCGCTTTGAGCTGCCTGATCTCACCACCGCTCACCGCGATGTCACGAACCGTCTCAGGCTTCCATCCGCCACCCAGGAGGTCCAGCCGGTACACCCCAGCCGCAACATTCTCGATCGCAAACGTTCCATCGTCGTGGGTTCGGCTCTGGTATC
>CAYUZM010000763.1:0-3672 GCA_964449665.1 uncultured Solibacteraceae bacterium | reverse complement strand
CCGTAACCGCGGGGTCCACCGGGTTAAAAAACCCCCAGTACTTCTTCGCCGCCTGGTCCGCGCTCACGGCGGGATGGCCCCACGGCGTGCCCATCTTGATCCATTTGGCAAGCACCGCCGCGTCCGGCTGTTTCATCTTCGGTCCCGGCGGCATCTTCAACGCCCCCGCCGTATGCAGCACCGCCTTCAGCAACAGGCTCTCGGCCGCATTGCCCGGTACGATCGCCGCGCCCCGGCTGCCGCCCTTCAACGCCATCTCGCGCGTGTCCAGACGCAGCCCGCCCATCACTGGTTGGCTCGCCGCCGAATGGCACGCCAAGCACTGCTTCACCAGCAACGGCCGCACGTTCTTCTCGAAATACGCGGGCCCCTCGGCGCGTTGCTCCTCCGCAGAAGGGCGCTCCTGCGCCATGAGCGGTAAAACCGTCAACAAAACGAAGAGAATACGCGCGCCCGGCATCATCAGGATCGTATCACGAGCGACGCGCTTCGGCCCGTTGCCCACATTGGCAAGGATGCTATCCTTGATTGGGTAAGGACCTCCGCATGAGCAAGGTTACTTCGAAACTCCAAGTCACGATCCCCAAAGCATTGGCTGGCCAGTTCGACATCAAACCCGGCGACGAAATCGCTTGGACCGCCGCCGGCGATTCGATCCGCGTCGTCCCCTCAAACAACCCGCCCGATTCGCTCGACGTAGACGCGCAACTCCGGCTTTTCGACCAGTCCACCGAACGGCATCGCAAGCGCACGCGCGACGAAAAACCCCGGCCGGCAGCGAATCGCGGTTGGACGAGAGAGGATCTCTATCAACGTGGCAATCCTCGTTGACACCAACATCCTCGTCTACCGTTACGATGCTCGCTTCCCGGACAAGCAGAAGATCGCCACCCGCATTCTCCGCCAGGGCATTGCCGCAAGGTCCATCCGGGTTCCGCATCAGGCCATCGTAGAATTCGTCGCCGCCGTCACCCGTTCCTACCGCGGTCACGCCATCCTCAACCACGCCGTCGCGCTACGCGAGGCCGAGGAGATGCTCAGCATCTTCACCGTCCTCTATCCAAACGAAGCCATCGTCCGCAATGCCGTTCGAGGCTGCGCCGCCTATCAGCTGAGTTGGTCCGACGCTCATCTATGGGCCTACGCCGAACACTACGGCCTGCCCGAGATCTTCACCGAAGATCTGCAACATGGCCGGCTTTACGGCACCGTCCGTGCCGTCAATCCGTTCCTCGCCCCTACTTCAGCGTCTTGATCTTGATGTTCCGGAATTCGATCTTCTGCTCCAACTGGCATTGGAACCCGATCACGCCCTCTTTGTGCTTCCCGTCGCTGGCATCCAGCACCTTCGCCCCGTTCAACAAGACGGTGAAATGATCTCCCTTCGCCGTGATATCGAACTTGTTCCACACCCCGCCCTTCACCTTCGCGGGCCCCGCCTTCACTGACCCCACCAGGCTTCCCGTCAGGAATCCCGCCGGCTGGTAGTCCCAGATCTGCAACTCATAGCCCGTGACATGCGGCTGCCCCGCCTCCTGCGAACGTAGAAACACGCCGCTGTTCACGTTCTCGGCTCCGCGAAACTCCAACGTCAGTTGAAAATCGGAAAAGTGCTCCTTCGAACTCAGCCAGCTCGGCTTCGTTCCGCCGCACACAATCGCGCCGTCCTTCACCGTCCAGTCGCCCTTGCTTTCCGGCGCAATCGTGGGCCGGCCTTCCCAGCCGTTCAGCGTCTTGCCGTCGAACAGATTCTTCCAACCGTTCTGCGCCGCGCCAATTCCCGCGCACGCCAAGCCGAGCACCAATAAGCCAGTGAGTTTCATCGGCCACGTATCGTACCAAACTCCCCCCCATTCTCCCAAGCACGCACATCCCCGCACCGCCCCGCACATCCCCGCGCCGCCCCGCACATCCCCGCGCCGCAAGGTAGACTCATCGTCGATGTGGTTTCCACGCGCCCTCGCGCTCCTCGCCCTTGCCGCCCCCGCTCAGGCCCAGTCACCCGGCGGCACCACGCTCTCCAACCCCGCCACTCCATTCACCCGCTCCGGGAAACCCTACGCCATCCTGAAACGCGGCCCCGTCGAAATCGCCGTCGTCACCAATGACGCCGTCGACGACGCAGTCCTCCCCGGCCATCGCGCCGGATACAGTGGCGTCGCCGCCTTGCGCCACAAACGCCGCGCCGATAACCTCTTCGTCCCCGCCCTCGCCGGCCTCAACTTCGAACACATCCTCGACGGCACCGCCAGCACCGACCGCAAAATCCAATTCGAGCCCCGCAACTGGCCCATGGAACTGCGCCTCATCCACCGCCATGCCGTCGAACTCTGCCAGCAGCCCACCTTCCACCACGCCCTCGAAAGCTGCCAGCGCTATGAACTGCTCGGCGACGGCACGATCCAACTCACCATCGAAGTGGCCGCCCGCAAACCGTCCTTCCGCAACGGCTACATCAATCTTTTCTGGGCCAGCTACATCCACAAACCCGAATCGCTCGATATCCATTTCCGCGGCGTGCCCGCCTCAAACCCGAACCCGCGCGAAGCGAACTGGATTCGCGGCGTCACGCCCGCCCACGGCACCCTCTCCACCCACCCCGCCCACGACGACTCCCGCGCCTTCCCCCACGACGATCCTTTCCCCCTCACGCTCGTCCACAGCCTCTCCGATTACCGTTACACCGAACCGTGGTACTTCGCGGTCAGCCACGGCATGGCCTTCGTCCAAATGTTCCGCCCCATTGATCGCGTCCGCATCACCCAGTCACCCTCCGGCGGCGGCCAGGGCAACCCCGCCTGGGACTTCCAATACTTCATCCCCAACTACGAACCCAACCGCATCTACCAATTCGTCATGCGCGCCGCCTACCTCCCCTTTCAATCGCCGGAACAGATCGAAAAGGCCACCCGCAAACACCGCGCCGCCCTCTCTCGTTGACCTACTCCCACATGCAACTAAGCCTCTCCATCCCACGAGCCATCCGCCGCGTGATCGTCGCCGTTCTCCTCATCCCCTTTGGCACAATTTGTTTGCTCTTTCCGGTGTACTACGTATTCATCGGTAACCTCGGCAGTGAGCTCCTGGCCGACACCAAAGGCATGATCGGTCTTGGCACGGCGACCTCATTCCAGGACCACCATGTTTCGTGCACCTCCAGCCGTTCCGGATCAACAAGCCGCGGCATAACCCAATGGGAGTGCTACATCGACCCCGACAGTGGCCGCCGCCCCCGCATCAAACGTATCTGCGCCTTCAATCGCCCAAACCAACGCCCCACGCCCCGCATCCTGTCCAACGATCCACTCCAATACGCCGTCTCCTGGGGAGCCTTGGACCGTCGCGCTCGCTACATCGTTGTCCTCAGCTTCCCCACGCTCCTCGTCTTCGGCTTTGGCTGCGCGTGCTATTACGCCGGCTATCTCGGCTGGACCCGCCCGTAGAGCGCCGCCTCCCAGCACATCCTACTTCTTTGCGCCGCTCACCAGCTTCCGAATTGCATTGTCCTGCTTGTTCAGAATGAACACCGCCTCTCCCGGACCCTCGCCAAACGGCACGTTCGCATCCCGCCCCCCGCCCGTGAGATTTCCCCCTGCCCCCCCCCACTACCCCCCAATGGATATCGCTCTCTCCCGCGAGTGCAACCGCCTCAACCCCCTCCCGGTTGCCCCC
>CAYUZM010000762.1:0-3674 GCA_964449665.1 uncultured Solibacteraceae bacterium | reverse complement strand
CCTACCTTCCGCGACGGCCTCGCCACCGACCATGTGACCGATGCCGTGCTGCAGTCGGCGAAATCGGGCCGCTGGGAAAAAGTGAAGCAGGTCAAACGCAAGTAGCTAGCGCAGGAAGATCCAGCACAGGAGCGAGCCGATGACGGTCATCGACATGCCCCAGGCGAGCATTTGATGAAAGAGCTTGCGCGTGTCGACGCCGGCGGCGGCCGAGGCGATGCAGAGCGCGCCGATAGTCGAAAGCGGCGAAACATCCACCAGGTGCCCGCCGACGTTCATCGACGAGGCGACCAGAAACGGATCGCCGCCTCCCAATTCGCGCACCAGGCTCGGCACCACCGGCAGGAATGCGGGAAGCACAACGCCCGAAGTGCTCGAATAGGCTGAAATCAGGCCCGTGATGAAGGCACATACGCCGGTGGCCGTCGCCGGCGTCGACACGCGCGCCATCAGCGAAGCGAGCAGTTCGATGCCCGCCGTGCGCTCCAAAATCGAAATGAGCACCGTCATGCCGCACACCATCACGATGGTGCTCCAGGGCATCTCCGTGATGGCCGCGGCGTCGTCGGCCGCCTGCGCGAAGACCAGCAAGAGCGCGCCCGCGATCGCGGCCATTCCAATGGGCACCTTGAAGAACGCCACGGCAACGAGCATGGCGGCGATCACGGCGATGGTCAACCCGTGCCGCCAGGTCATCTCGCTGTCCCGCGATTCCACTTCGGCGCTGCGTGGCTGCCGCAACAGCGCGACGCCCCCCAGCACGGAATAACCGGCAAACGCCACGGCCGCATGACCGGAAAAATTGAACCACCAAGTGGTCCACTCGTGCCCTCCCAGACCGATACGGTCCATCATGCTGTTCACGATGATGCCCGTCGGGGCGAACGGTGAAAGCGATCCGGCGTTGGCGCCGTTACCGATCATGATCGCCATCAGAAACGCCGGAATCGCCATCTCGCCCGCCACACTCATCGCAATAGGCGCCAGCAGCGCGGCCACGGCGATATTGCCCGGCCCGAGCGAGGCGAGCAGCGCTCCCAGGAAGAAGAACATCACCGGGATCAGTCCGATGCGCCCGCGGCACAGGCGCACCGAACGGCGCGCCACATGATCGAGCGTGCCGTTCAACTTCGCCTGCGTGAATAGCAGCGTCACGCCAAGCATCGTGAGGAACAGCTCGATCGGAAACCCGGAGGCGACCTGTTTGAGCGTCATTCCCGCGAAGCCCGCGCCGACTACCCATGCCAGCAACAACGCAAGAACGCCGATGTTCACGCGCGCGAAACAACTGAGCAGGATGGCGAGCAGCAACGCGCCGAGTGAGATCGTGGCTGGCGTCATGAAGGCTTACGCAGCAACTGAGCGATCAATTGGGCCGGATGCAGCGCACGCGTGGCAGCGAAGTCGTCTACTTGATGGCGGCAGCTTGTGCCGGCCGCGACGAGGACGCTGTTGGATTGCATGGCCCGCACGGCGGGCAGTAACTTTCTTTCGGCGATCGCGCGCGAGACTTCGTAGTTGTCTTTGAGGTAGCCGAACGAGCCCGCCATGCCGCAGCATCCGGCATCCAGTTCCACCACGTTCGCGCCCGGCACGCGCGCCAGCAGCGACTTCGCCGCCGCGAGCAAACCCATCGACTTTTGATGGCAGTGGCCGTGCAGCAGAATTTCGCGCGGACCCGCGCCCAACTCCAGCGAAGCGCCTGCGTCGATGCGCTGCGTCATAAACTCTTCCCACAACACGGCCCTTCGCGCCATCGCGCGGGCTCGTTGCTGCGCTTCGCCCCGCAACAACACGGGCGCGTCTTCCTTGATTGCGGAAAGGCAACTCGGCTCGCAGAACACTAGCGGAGGACCGTCTTCGCCGAAGCGCGCGGCGTTTGCTTCAGCGAGTTCGCGCGCCTCGCGAAGCAGACCTTGCGAGATGAGCGGACGGCCGCAACAACCGTTGCCTGCGTCGCCCACCGTACAACCAACGGCCTTCATTCCCGCGATCGCGGCAAGACCGATCTCGGGCTGATAGTAGTTCGTAAAGGTGTCGGCGAACAGCAATGCCGTCGCGTTGGCGTCGCCCTTCCACTGTTTACGCAGCGGGCGATCGGCAAGGCGCGGCATGCGGCGGCGGCTGTCGATACCCGCAACTTTCTCCATCATCCAACGTGCCAGCGGCGTGCCCGAAACAAAGTTCGAAAGGCCGGCAATCATGCTTCCTTGCGTCGCCATGCCATGCACATGGCCCAGCACTTTGGCCCGCATCGGCGTGCCGTGACGTTCGTAATAGCTCGCCAGGAACTCGCTCTTGAACGAGGCAACATCAACCCCAACCGGGCACTCGGACTTGCAGGCCCGGCATTCCAGGCACAGCGAAAGCGCTGCCTTCACCTCGGCGTCGCCAAGCGCCGACTCGCCGAGCTTGCCGTTCAGCGCGAGCCTCAGCGCGTTGGCCCGGCCGCGCGTGGTGTGCTGCTCTTCCTTGGTCGCCATGTAGGACGGGCACATCGTGCCATCCAACTTCTTGCGGCACGCGCCAACGCCGCTGCACATCTCCACCGCGCCGCCCAGGCCGCCGAACTCCGACCAGTCGAAGTAGGTCGTGGGATTGGGCGTCTGGTAGCCGGCGCCGAAGCGAAGATTGGCGGTGAGCCCAGGCGGATCGACAATCTTACCCGGATTGAAGATGCCGTCGGGATCGAACGTTCGCTTGATCGTCCGGAAGGCTTCGTAGAGCACCGTTCCGAACATGCGCTCCATGAACGGGCTGCGCACATAACCATCGCCATGCTCGCCCGACAGCGCGCCGCCGAACTCCAGAACGAGACCCGCTACCTCATCGGCAACGGCGGCAAACTTCCGCACACCGGCCTCTGTCTTCATATTCACTACCGGGCGCACATGCAGGCAGCCCACGCTCGCGTGCGCGTAGACGCCGGCCGAAGTTTCATGTTTCCGGATGATCGCCTGGAACCGCTCAATGTAGTCGCGCAGCCGGTCCGGAGCGACAGCAGTGTCTTCGACGAAACTGACCGACTTGGCGTCGTCCTTCATCGCCATCGAAAGGCCCAGCGCCGCCTCGCGCAGGCTCCAGATCCGCGCCTGCGACGGCGCATCGACGGCATGCTCGCAGCGAATGCGGAGGCCGCGGGCCAACAGGTCCGATTCCAAAGCTTGCAGCCGTTCCGGGAGCGCGGCGGCAGTGTCATCGTAAAATTCCACGCACAGCAGCGTACTCGTCTCGCCCTTCATGAACGAACGGCGCAGTTTGTCGAGCGCGGCATTCTCGCGCGTGTGCCGCAGGATGAACTCGTCCATCACCTCAACGGCAGAAGGCTTGTGTTCCAGCACGTGCGGCGTGGCGCCAAGGGCGTCGAGCAGCGTTTCAAACTCGATGGCAAGCACGGCCTTGTGCTTGGGCAATGGCACTAGGTTGATCTTCGCTTCCAACACTACGCCAAGCGTTCCCTCGGAGCCCACAATCATGCGCGTCATGTTCATCTCGCGCGATGCGTCCACAAAGTCGTCGAGATTGTAACCGCCCACGCGCCGCATCACCTTCGGATAGCGGCGCTCAACTTCTTCCTTCAACTCGGTGCCCAGCCGCCGCACCGTGCGATGCGCCACCGCGTCGAGCGAATCTCCTTGGCAGCGCGCCCCCCATGCTTCGCGCGCAAGCCGACC